>CAJBXY010000250.1 GCA_903959665.1 uncultured Solirubrobacterales bacterium
GCAACCCACTGCGCGAGCTGCGCTTCCATGCGGCCGCCGGGCTCGGTGTAAATGACTATTCCCTCGGTTGCCTCGTCGGCCTCGAAGAGCGGCATCAGTTCGGCGTAGCTGGAGCCGATGATCGCGTCGCCGCCGATCGAAACGGCGGTCGACTGACCCATTCCTGCGGCGGTCAGGGTTGAGGACATCTCGGTAGTCATTCCGCCCGAGCGGCTGATTACGCCGATAGTGCCGGGGCTGTAAGCCTTTGCGGCGTCCTTCGCCGGGCCGCCGATGCCGCCCATCTTGATCACGTCGGGGACGATGATGCCAAGGCAGTTGGGGCCGATGATGCGGGCGCCATTGTTGCCGGCCAGTTCAACCATCTGGGCGACGTCGCGGCGTGGAATCCGCTCGGTGACGATCACGATCAGTTTGATGCCGTTCTCGATCGCCTCGAAGACGGCGTCCTTGGTGAAGGCGGGGGGGACGGTGACGACCGAGCCGTCGATCGGCGCGCCGTGGTGGGCGACCGCCTGCTCGACGGTGTCGAATACCGGCACGCCGTGAACCTCGCGGCCAAGGCGGCCCGGCGTTACGCCGCCAACGACCTTTGCGCCGGCGCCGTAATCGAGGCACTCGCGCGTGAGGTTCACAGCCTCGCGGCCGGTGATGCCCTGAACGATGAAGGTTGTGTTTGCGTCTACGAGGATGCTCACGAGCCGGCCCCGATCTTCTCAACGGCGCGCTTTGCGGCCTCGTGCATTGAGACCGTGCGGTCGGCGTACTCAACGCCGTAAGCGTCGAGGATTAGGAAGCCCTGCTCCTCCCAGGCGCCTGGGATGCGGAAGATCGCGATCTTCTCGGCAGGGTCCATCCCCAGCTCAAGGCAGGCTTTGATCACGCCGCGGGCGACGATGTCAACGCGCGTGTTGGAGACGATCGACATCATCACGGCGATCTTGTCGACGCCTGGCTTCTGCAGCACCAGCTTGGCTAGGCCGCAGGTCTTTGAAACCGAAGGGTTGCCGCCGATTTCGCAGTAGTTTGCGGGCTTGCCGCCGTGGGCGCGGACGGCGTCAAAGAGCGTCAGCGAACCGCCGCCGGCGCCGATCACCAGGCCAAGGTTGCCGTCGAATTCGGTTACGTTGCCGGCGACGCC
The DNA here is from genome assembly GCA_903959665.1 of uncultured Solirubrobacterales bacterium. Classification (GTDB taxonomy): domain Bacteria; phylum Actinomycetota; class Thermoleophilia; order Solirubrobacterales; family Solirubrobacteraceae; genus F1-60-MAGs163. The sequence continues at coordinate 1,142 of CAJBXY010000250.1, forward strand.
GCGGTGGTCTTCGCTGTCAACCGCTTCACCGGCCAGCTCGAACGGAGTCGGTTCGCGAGCTTCGCGCGTCTCCTCATCGCCAACGCCCAGATCGGCGAGCAGTTTCTTGTGGCGGCCGCGAGCTTCGTTCTCCATCTCCATGTGCGCGTCGAGCGCAATGAACGAGCCGTCGGGAAGGCGGCCGATCGGGTTGATCTCAGCCAAAGTCATGTCGTTGTCGATGAACAGCTGAGCGAGCTTGGTGACGATCGGAACCAGCTTGTTCAGCTCCGAGCCGCTGACTCCCGTCGAGGCGATCACCTCTTTAGCTTCAAAGCCGGTCAGTGGCAGCAGGTTTGAGATCTGGCGACGGCCGACCTTGTCGGGCTGCTCCTCGGCGACCTGCTCAATGTCAATTCCACCGACCGGGCTGAAAATGATCACCGGGCGCTTTGCGGTGCCGTCCCAAACCACGCCGGCGTAGTACTCCTGCTCAACCTCGGCCTTTGTGTCAACGAGCACGCCGCGTGGCATCTGGCCGCCGATCTCGATCTTCAGAACATCGACGGTGTGTGCTGCGGCCTCGTCTGGCGTGTCGGCGAACTGCACGCCGCCGGCCTTCATCCGGCCGCCGCTAAGCACTTGGCTCTTGACGACGCTCGGCCCGTCGATCTTCTCGGCGGCCGCCTTCGCCTCCTCCGGAGTGGTCGCAAAACCGAACTCGGTTACAGGGATTCCGGCGCGGCGAACGATCTCGCGAGCCTCATATTCGTAAAAGCGCATAGGCGGCGGCGGACTCTAGCGGCTACGCTGCGGCGGTGTCAGCCGGGAGAACAGAAGGCAGCGCGCTGGTTGGCGTAACGGTTGCGCTGGGGCTTATCGCCGGCGCCTGCGACGGCCTCTCCTACCTCTCGCTCGACGGTCTCTTCGTCGCCAACCAGACCGGCAACACGGTGCTGCTGGGTTTGGCGATCGCCCGCGGCGACGGCTTCGCGACGCTTGAGTACGTGATTGCGCTTGCGGCCTTCATCGTCGGCCTGGCCGCCGCTGCGCTGCTGATCGAGCGGCTCACGCGCAGCGGCGTCGAGCGGATGCTGCCGGCGGCGCTGGTGATCGAGGCGCTGCTGATCGGGTTTGGTGCGCTGATCATTGAGCTCGCCGGTGGCAGGCTCTCCGGCGGCGGCTCGGAGCTGCTCGCGGGCGCCGCGCTAGCGATGGCGATGGGGATGCAAACGAGCGCGCTGCAGAAGGTTGGTTCGTGGGCGATTCGGACGACATTCGTTACCGGGCTGCTGACCGACGGCACGCTCGATCTTGTTGCCCGCGGCTTCGACGCCGTTGGCAGCTCGGCTCGCTCAGTGGCGATTCCGGGCGAGCGTCCGCTACGGATTGTGATCCTCAGCTTCAGCGTCGTGCTTGCCTACGCGACCGGTGCCGTGATCGCCGGGCTCTTCTTCAAGTGGCAGGGCGGGACGATGCTCTTCATCGTCGCCGCCTTCACGCTGCTGCTGGCGCTGCTTACAGCCCGTATGAAGCTGCCAGCTCTGGATCATCGGCCGACACCATCCGCGCCAGATCAACCATGACCTTGCACTGCTTCCAGGTTGCGTCGTCCTGCATCTTGCCGTCGATCATGTGAACGCCGCGCCCGTCGGGGATCGCTTCGATCACCTTCAGCGCGAACTTCACCTCGTCTGGATCGGGCGAGAAGACCTTCTTCGCGATCTCGATCTGAACCGGGTGTAGCGACCAAGCGCCGACGCAGCCCATCAGGAAGGCTGAACGGAACTGCGCCTCGCAGCCGACTACGTCCTTGATGTCACCGAACGGGCCGTAGAAGGGGAGGATGCCGGCGCTGGCGCAGGCGTCAACCATGCGCGCGATTGAGTAATGCCAAAGATCCTGCTGCGCGCTTGGGCGCTGCTCGTCTGGATCATCGGTCTGAGGGTCTTCGATCACGCGATAGCCGGGGTGGCCGCCGCCGACGCGGGTCGTCTTCATCCGCCGTGAGGCGGCGAGGTCGGCAGGGCCGAAGCTCATCCCCTGCATCCTTGGGCTGGCATAAGCAATCTCTTCCACGTTCGCAACGCCGAGCGCCGTCTCAAGCAGCGCGTGGATCAAAATTGGCCGCTTGATACCGGCCTTGGCTTCAAGCTGCGCGAGCAGACGGTCGACGTAGTGAATGTCCCAGGCGCCCTCAACCTTCGGCACCATGATCACGTCGAGCTTGTCGCCGATCTCTGTGACGAGCGTCGTGATGTCGTCGAGTACCCACGGCGACTCAAGCGAGTTGATCCGCGTCCAAAGCTGCGTTGAGCCAAGGTCGATGTTCTTGCCGATCTCAACGAGGCCGGCGCGAGCC
>CAJBXY010000251.1 GCA_903959665.1 uncultured Solirubrobacterales bacterium
GGCAGCCCGTCCTTGCCCAGCTTGAAGTGCGAGCCGGCAGGGCAGCCCGGCGCGTTGAGGTAGCAGGGAACGGTGAAGGTGCCGCTCACTCGGCGCATGCGGTTTGCATCCTGCGCCTCGCTGTAGTCAACAACCTCGGTCACCTTCCACTTCGGCGAGCTCCCGGCGATCTTGTTGTCAGCGAGATTCTTGTCGCCGAGCTTGGCGAAGGCGTCGTCGCGGATCTTCAACATCCGGCCGCTAAGCGACTTCTCGCTAGCGACCGTGAAGTCCCAAGCGAGGTAGAGATCCTTGCGCGCGATCTTGGCTTTCGCTAGGCGCTTGAAGATGTCTTCCATAACGGCGCGCCGCGCGCCGCCGCCGCTCTTCTTGTCACGGAAGCTGCGGAACGCGGCCGGTGCCGCCAGCGTCGCCCCGCTCGCCGACTTCAGCGAGCGCAGCGCGACGATGTAGCGGTGGCCTTCAAGGAAGTTCTTGCCGGGGCGGATCAACAGGTTGGTGTTTGCAGCGCTGCCGGCTTGGGCATCGAGCTCGGCCCAGATCAGCTGACGCTGGCCGGTCGCGGCATCGATGATCACGGCCGATGCGCCCCTGGCGCCGAACTGCCCCATATCGGTAAGTGGGACGAGCTTGCTGGCCGTGAAGGCAGCCGGCGTGTCGAGGCCGGGAACGCGAACGCTGACGTAGCTGCCTGGGCTGAAGCCGTCGGCGCGGTTGATGTCGGTCGGGTCGATCTTTACGCCCTTGGTGTTGGCGGGCATGCTCGAGCGCAGCAGGTTTAGCCGCAAGCCGGTCGGGGTCGACTTGTCCTTTTTTGCGAACTGGTTGTTCGGCCACGGCTGCAGGCAGACCGACCTGTCGAAGTCGTCGCACTGGCCAGCGCTGCTGGTCGCCGGCGCGGCAAGCGCGACAAAGACGATTGCTGCGCTTGCCAGCACTACCGATTGACGCGATTTGATCTTGCCGTAGCTGCGCTTCATTCCAGTCTCCCCCGAGTTGACCGATCTCTTATACACCCTCTGGCCGCGCCCGTGCGGCAAATGGTTCGATCCCGTTAGGCTTGGCCTGCGGCCAAAGCGATGCCGCGGAGCCTGATGCGCACGCTGCTGATCGACAATTACGACTCCTACACCTACAACCTCTTCCATCTTTTGGGCGAGGTCAATGGAGTGGAGCCGCTCGTCGTCCGCAACGATCAGGCGAGCTGGGGCGACCTGCTCGCAAGCGAACAGTTCGACAACGTCGTCATCTCACCCGGGCCGGGGCGGCCGGAGCGCGCGCGTGACGTAGGGATCTCGCTCGCGGCGCTCGATCAGTCAGGAGTTCCGGTGCTCGGCGTCTGCCTCGGCCACCAGGCCTTGGCCCACGTCTGCGGCGGCAAGATCGACTACGCGCGCGAGCTCTTTCATGGCCGCCTGAGCGCCGTTCAGCACGAGCAGGAAGGGCTCTTCGAGGGGCTGCCACAACCGTTCATGGCTGTCCGCTACCACTCGCTGGTGGTCAGCGAAGTGCCGGCGCAGTTGCGCGTCACCGCGCGTAGCCGCGGCGGCGTCGTGATGGGGCTTGAACACCGCGAGCGGCCGCTGTGGGGGGTTCAGTTCCACCCTGAATCGGTCTGCACCGAGGATGGGCTGCGCTTGGTCGAGAACTTCCGCAAGCTCTCGCTCGCGCGGCTCGCGCGGCCTCTCGCACGGCCACGGCGGAGAACGGTCGACGCGCCAGATCGGCCACGAACGAGCTCGACGGTTGGCGTTCACCACCTACGCCTTGGCGAGTGGTGTGAACCGGAGACGGTCTTTGAGCAGCGCTTCGGCGACCGCGACCACGCAATCTGGCTCGATAGCGCCCGTGCTGAGCCCGGCCTCGCGCGCTTCTCCTTCATTGCCACTGCCGATGGACCGCTCGGCCAGGTCGTCAGCGCTGACAGCGCAGCGCAGACGGTTCGCGTTGTCGATTCCGACGGCAGCGTGACCGAGACGAGCGGCTCGATCTTCGACTACTGCTCGGCTGAGCTGCAGCGACTGCGCGCAGAAGGGCCAAAGCTTCCGTTTGACTTCATCGGCGGTTTCGCCGGTTACCTTGGCTATGAGCTCGGCGGGGAGTGCGGCGCCACGCGGGCCCACAGTTCGGAGCTTGCCGACGCGGGGATGCTTTTCTGCGATCGAGTGATCGCCTTCGATCATCACGAGCGCCGCGTCCATCTGCTCGCGCTGGCTGACGCCGACGGCGACGAAGCGGCCGAGCTGTGGCTGAAAAGCACAACGGAAGCGCTGCGCGTGCTCGGCGTTGAGGCGGCGCCTGCGCCGCCGCCGCCGCCTGAGCCGAGCGTGTTCACGGCGCGAGAGGATCGGGCAGAGTATCTGGAGAGGATCGAGCAGGCGCGGCGTCTGATCGAGGAGGGCGAGAGCTACGAGGTTTGCCTGACGACGGAGCTGACTAGCCCAACGCAGGTCGAGCCGCTTTCGACCTACCGGCGCCTGCGCGCCGCCAACCCAGCGCCGCACGCGGCGCTGCTTCGCTTCGGCGAACTTTCGGTGCTGAGCTCCTCGCCGGAGCGCTTCCTCAGCGTCAGCTCGGAAGGGGTCGTTGAATCGAAGCCGATCAAGGGAACCTCCGAGCGCAGCCCCGATCCAGCCGAGGATGCGCGCCGCGCAGAGGCGCTCCAGGCCGATGAGAAGTCGCGCGCCGAGAATCTGATGATCGCCGACCTCGTTCGCAACGACCTCGGCCGCGTCTGCGAGCTTGGCAGCGTGCACGTGACGGCGCTGATGGTCGTCGAGCGCTACGCGACCGTCCATCAGCTCGTTTCAATAATCCGCGGGCAGCTGCGGCAAGGAAGCAGTGCGCTCGAGGCCGTCTGCGCCTGCTTCCCTGCCGGCTCGATGACCGGCGCGCCGAAGCTTCGCACGCTGGAGATAATCGATCGGTTGGAGGATCGCCCGCGCGGCATCTACTCCGGCGCGCTGGGCTATCTCTCGGTCAACGGCAGCGCCGATCTAAGCGTCGTGATCCGTACGATCGTCGCCACTCCTGGCGGGGTTTCGATCGGCGCCGGCGGCGCGATTGTCGCTGCCTCCGACGCCGAAGCCGAGTACGACGAGATGCTGCTCAAAGCGCGGCCACTAGTTGAGGCGGCTGGCGGAACGATCGGCTCAACCGCACCGATGGCCGCCGCGCAGTGAGCGCGCTCTACCGCTGGAATAGTGACGACGGCGCCTGGGAGGAGTCGCAGCGGTCGGCGGCCACAGTCGCCGTTGCCGATTCATGGCTGCTCGAGCAGGGCCGCACGACCCGGCTCGATCTCCACCGTGAGCGTTTCCTTGCCAGCGCGGCCGAGCTCGATGGTGCCAGTGACACCGTGCCAGCTTGGGATGCGCTCGCACCGCTGATGCCGCAGCTCGGCCGTTGGTTCCCGCGCGTCGACCTGCTCAGCGACGGTCAGCTGAGTTTCGCGCTGCGACCGGCGCCGCCGCGCGCGCCCACTGTCGTTGCCTGGTTGATTCCTGAGCCTGACCCGCGCCTGCTACCGCGGCGCAAAGGGCCGGAGTTGGAGCTGCTCGACGAGCTGCGCGGTCAGGCCCGCGAGCATGGCGCCGGCGAGGCTGTTCTCAGCGACAGCGAGGGCCTGCTACTCGAGGGTGCCTACTCAAGCCTGCTTTGGTGGGAAGGGGAAACGCTGTGCGCCGTTCCCGACGACGCGCCGGTTCTGCCCGGGATCACGCGCCGTCTCTTGCTCGAGATCGCTGCCGAGGACGGCACCGAGGTGCGTTACAAGCACCCTGCGCCCAGAGAGCTTGATGGCTGCGAGATCTGGCTCGTCGGTTCGCTGCACGGGATCCGCGCCGTCAGCCAGTGGGCAGGCGAAGGGCTCCAGGCGGGCGCCGCGACCCGCGCCCCCGCCTGGCAGCAGCGTTTGGATCAGCTCCAGGGGTAGGGGCTGTTCGATACCGGGTGCAGCTCACCGGTCGAGAAGCGCTCGTAGCTAAACGGCGCAAGCAGCGTCGAGTGTTCCCCTACGAGCGTGCTCGCAATCTCGCGGCCTACGGCGAGCATCTTGTAGCCGTGGTTTGAGTCGGCTGCGACGAAGACGTTCGGCGCCATCCGGTCAAATACAGGGAAGTTGTCAACCGTGAAGGCGCCGACGCCGCCGGAGCGCGTGTCGATGAACTTCGAGCTGGTTCCCTCGAAGCGCTCCATGCAGTGCGAAAGCGAAGCCGCCCACATGTGCCCGAAATCGTCGTCGACGGTGCCGGTGGGGTATGGATCAACCTCGAA
>CAJBXY010000252.1 GCA_903959665.1 uncultured Solirubrobacterales bacterium
AAGAGATAGTCGGCGTGTTTGGTGGCGGCGACGTCGGCGGCGCTTGACGGATTGGTCGGCGTGAAAGCGATCATGTTCTGCACCAAGCCGACCTTCGAAGTGCGATCAAGCTTCTTGACCGCTTGATAGGCGACGCTGTTGGCGGCCTCCAGGTTGCGGATCGCCGTCGTCGCGGCAGTGAAGCTGTAAACGCCGGGCGGGAAGTTGCCCTCAACAACGCCAGGAATGTTGGCGTAGCCGTTCGTGACGACGACCATCGGCTCGTTGATCGGCGCCCAGCGATCAACGAGATCGCCAAACCGCCAGGCGGCCCAGGCCGAATAACGCTCGAACTCAGTGACGGTGTCGCCACTGAGCCAGCCAGCGCGCTGCAGCGGTGGCAGCTCGCCATTGGGGTCGCTGCCAGCGAGCGCGGCGCGGACGCCGAGCGGGTCGTGAATCCAGCCCGGCAGCGTGAAGTGGTTGAGCGTGACGAACGGCGACATCTTGCTGGCGCGGATCGACTTCAGAATTTCGCGGTAGCGGCTGACAGCTTTTGGATCGGCCTGTCGGTCAAGCGCGCGAAGCATCTCGGTGCTAGTTGCGGCGCCCTCGGGCAGGTTCGTCGGCTGCTTCGGGAAAAGCCGGCTCCACTCAAGCCCCATGCGGAAGAGGTTGGCGCCTAATCCGCCGCGGGCGAGCTTGATGTCGGCCTCGTACTTCGACCAGAAGCCGGGGCCGTTCTCAGGCATCTCTCCACTGACCGTGCCGCTGGCGATGTTGCCCTTGTCGTGGACCCAGGCCCACCAGTCGCTGGTTGGGTCGACGTCGCGGCCGCGCCCCATCTCGGACTGAAAACCGGCGATCGCAGTTCCCCAAAGGAAGCCTTTCGGCATCGAGCCTCCAGAAGGCGGCTGCGCGGCGGCCGCGACCGTTGGCAGAGCGCAGAGCGCGGCGATAACTGCCGCGCCAGCGGCCAACCGTGAAGTCAACAGGAAGCTCCGAGCTACGTTCATCTGCGTTCAATCTACTCCGGCTGGGGCACTCGCGGCGCCGGGTCCGCCCCGCGAGCTCTAAACTCCACGCCCGAGGGGCCATAGCTCAGCTGGGAGAGCGCCGCCTTTGCAAGGCGGAGGTCGTCGGTTCGATCCCGACTGGCTCCATCGGTTGCGTCCAAGCGAAAGTGGCGCGCCGGTAATCGCTGTCAACTAGGCTTCCACCGATGCGCACTCGACTTCTTCTAGCCACACTGACCGCAGCGCTCGTTGCCGGCTCGCTGGGCGCCGCATCTGCCAGCGCGGGAGATGGGTTCCAACCACCGGTCTGGCTCTGCAAGCCAGGGCTGGCCTCGAACCCCTGCACCAGCTCGACAAAGACGACGCTGATCAAGCCCAGCGGCGCTCAGGTAACGATGCCGTCGAAGGCGCAGGCCCGTCCGCCGATCGACTGCTTCTACGTCTACCCGACCGTCAGCCAGCAGATGACGGCAAACGCGAATCTTGAGATCACTGCCGCTGAAACCGGCGTCGCGATTGCTCAGGCCTCGCGCTTCAGCTCAAAGTGTCGCGTCTACGCACCGATTTACCGGCAGCTGACCTTGGCTGCGCTATTCGGACAGGCAAGCGGCACGCCGGACCGAGAGGTCGGCTACAACGACGTAAAGGCAGCCTGGACTGAGTACCTCACGAAGTACAACAAGGGTCGCGGCGTCGTGCTGATCGGGCACTCGCAAGGAACCGGCGTCTTGACGCGGCTAGCCGCCGAGGAGATCGATCCAAAGCCGACGATGCGCCGCAAGCTCGTATCAGCACTGCTGATCGGTGGCGGCGTAACCGTTCCGCGCGGTAAGGATGTCGGCGGCAGCTTCAAGAAGATCGCGGCCTGCCGCAAGAGCAGCCAGACGGGCTGCGTGATCGCTTACAACACATTTTCGCAGCAGCCACCGACCGTCACGAACTTTGGTCGCACTACGAAAGCCGGCAGCGAAGTGCTCTGCGTCAACCCCGCTGCGCTAAAGCGCGGCGCCGCCGGCAAGGCGCAGGTTTTGATCCCAACCTCACAGCTTGCCTTCGGGGGCACCCCTCTCGCCCCGAACCCTTGGGTAGCGATGAACGACCTTTACACGACGAAGTGCATGAGTGGCGGCGGCGCGAGCTGGCTGCAGGCCAACGACATCGGTCGTGCGAGCGACAAGCGGGTCCGTTTCGGTGCGCCACTGGGCCAGTCCTGGGGGCTCCACATCGTCGACGTAAGCATCGAGCTTGGCAACCTGCTCGAGCTGGTCGACAGCCAGTCGGCAGCTTGGCGCAAGCTTTAAGTTCGGCGCGCCCGCGCTTATCTGCCACTTAGCCTCGCCGCTATC
>CAJBXY010000253.1 GCA_903959665.1 uncultured Solirubrobacterales bacterium
ACCTCGGCGAGGAAGCGGTTCAGCTGCGGGGTTGGAATTCTTTCGGCGCGGCGGTCGCCGAGCGCGACGGCCTCATCCAAGACGCGGCCGACGTGGCGCCCGTCTTTGGCGCTGATCGTCATCAGCTTCGGCCGCAAGCGAAGCTTCTTTGCGACCTTTGCCCTTTCGTGATCTAGCTCGTCCTCGTCAAGCGGGTTTAGATCCCACTTGTTCAACGCCATCAGCGTCGCGCAGCCTTCCTGCATCGCCAGCTCGGCGATCCGCATATCTTGCGAAGTGACGCCGTCGGCGGCGTCGCAGATCACCAACGCCACGTCGGCGCGCTCAACGGCCCGCTGCGAACGCAGCACCGTGTAGTACTCGAGGCTGTCGGAGAGCTTCGACTGGCGCCGCATTCCCGCCGTGTCGATCAGCGTGACCTTGCGGCCTCCCACCTCAATCGGCATGTCGATCGCATCGCGCGTTGTGCCGGCCACGTCGCTGACAATCGTTCGTTCGGAGCCGACGATCTTGTTCATCAGCGTTGATTTGCCAACGTTCGGCCGGCCAATGATCGCCAGACGGATCGGCGGATCGAGCTCCAGCCCCTCATCCGCGTCGGCGTCAGGCAGCATCGAAACGATGCGGTCAAGTAGATCGCCGCTGCCAAGCCCTTGCGCGGCGGAGACCGAAATTGGCTCGCCGAGACCGAGCCGATTGAACTCTCCGGCCAAGGGAATGTCGGAGAGAACATCCGACTTGTTGGCGGCTACGAGCACCGGGAGCCCGCTGCGACGCAGCAGATCGGCCATCTCCTCGTCGCCGGGGCGCAGGCCGCCCTTTACGTCGACGACGAGAACGGCGAGCTGCGCCTCTGAGAGAGCGGCGGTAGCCTGATCACGGATTGAACCTGCGATCGGGTCGGGGTCGAGCAGGTCCATTCCGCCTGTGTCAACCAGCGTGAACTGGCGCCCGTTCCATTCGCAGTCAAGTTCCTTGCGGTCGCGCGTTACGCCGGCGCGTTCCTCAACGACGGCCTCTCGTGAGCCGCTGAGCCTGTTGACAAGCGAGCTCTTGCCAACGTTCGGATAGCCGACGATCGCTACGCGCGGGCGACTCATTGGCGGCCACCGGCGCGCTCGGTCGCCAGCGCGACGATCTCGCCGATCACTTCGTCGGCGCTCAGCGCTGTCGTGTCGAGCTCGACCGCGTCGTCGGCGGCAAGAAGCGGCGAAAGCTCGCGCTCCCCGTCGCGGCGGTCGCGTTCCTGCTGCTCGGCGAGCACCTGCGCGAGCGGCCTGCCGCTCTGCTCGGCGCGCCGGCGTGCACGCTCATCAGCGTCCGCGGTGAGGAAGATCTTTAGCTCGGCGTGGGGAGCGATCACGGTGCCGATGTCGCGCCCCTCGGCGACCCAGTCACCACTGGCGAGCATCGCCTGCTGACGCAGCGCCATAGCCGTGCGCACCTGCGCTTCAGCGGCCACCTCGGATGCCATCTCGGTGACGGTGGCCGAGCGAATCTCCTCGCTCACATCCTCGCCGTTCAGGCTGACAGTGGCCGCGAGGCCAATCTCGAGCGTGTTGATGTCAACCTCGCCGTCCCGCAGCCGCGCCAAGGCGACGCAGCGGTACATCGCCCCGGTGTCAAGGTAGGTGAAGCCGAGCGCCAGCGCGACCGCGCGCGCCACAGTTGATTTTCCGGCTCCCGCCGGCCCATCGATCGCGACAATCATCGCTAGTGAACGTAGCGGGCTGGCAACCCTCAGCGCAGCGCAGCGATGTCGTCAAGAAAGTTCGGGTAGGAGACCGCGGCAGCCTCAACGCCAACTACCTCAACGCCTTCCTGCGATGCGAGCCCTGCGATAACGCCGAGCATCGCGATCCGATGGTCGCCCCCGGCGTCTACTCGGCCGCCGCGCAGCGACCCCCTCCCATTGATGACCAGACCGTCCTCGCTCGCTTCGACCTCGGCGCCAAGGTCGCTCAGCGCCGTGACGACTGCAGCGATTCGATCGGACTCTTTGAGCCGCAGCTCGGCGGCGCCTTCGATCCGCGTCTGACCTTCAGCGAAACAGGCCATCAGCGCTATCAAAGGCAGCTCATCTACGGCCAACGGCACCTCGCGGGCGGAAACCGTCGTCGGTTTCAGCGGCCCTGCAGTTACGTCGATGTCGCTGAGCGGTTCCGCTTGCGTGATCGCTCCATCCTTCGGCCGCTCTTCGAGGTCGGTGATGATAACCGCGCCCATCCGCTTGGCGATCTTGATGAAGCCGCTGCGCGTCCAGTTGACCGAGCAGTCCTCAACCAGCAGCCGGGATCCTGGTACGAGCACCGCTGCCGCAATCGCAAACGCCGCCGATGACGGGTCGCTTGGAATGTCGATCCGATCGGGCAGCGTCAACTCGTCTGTTGGGCAGATCGTCAGCTCGCTTCCAACGCGCGAGATCTTCACGCCTGCGCTAAACAAGAGCCGCTCGGTGTGATCACGGCTGGCATCGATCTCGGTGATCGTCGTTGGCCCTTCTGCGATAAGAGCGGCGAGCTCGATCGCGGATTTCACCTGAGCGCTCGCTACCGGAAGCTCGTAATCGATCCCGTGAAGCCGGGCGCCCTCGACGGTGAAGGGCGCGAAGCGCGTATCGGTAGCTTCGATCTTTGCGCCCATCAGAGTGAGCGGCACGGCGATGCGGTCGATTGGCCGGCGACGAATCGATTCGTCGCCATCGAGCTGAAAGCTCGATCCGTCCTGACCGGCGAGCCACCCGGGCAGCAGCCGAATCAGCGTTCCTGCATTACCAACGTCGATTGGCTGCGCCGGCGTTTGCGCGTTGCGCAGGCCAACGCCGCGGATCATCAGCCCTTCGCTGCGGCGCTCAACTAGAGCACCGAGCTGTTCGATCGCCGCCAACGTTGAGAGCGTGTCCGCGGCCTCCAAATAGTTGGTGATCAAGACCGGCTCGTCGGCCATCGCGGCAAGAATCGCGGCGCGGTGGGAGATCGACTTGTCGGCCGGGGCAGTGAGCTTTCCTTTGATCCGCCCGGCCGGCTCGATCAGCACCTTCACAGGACCGGCAGCCCGAGCTTGTCGAGGCACTCGCTGGCCTCGGTTGCGGAGCCCTCGGCAACCCAGAGAGCGACAACGCCCTGCTGCCCGTCGGGCGACGGGCTCAGCGCCATGTCGACGATGTTGATGTCGGCTTCGCAGAGGCCAAGCGCGATCTGCGCGAGCACGCCGGGGCGGTTTGGCACCGGCACCCGAAGCTCCGTCAGCACGCCGCCGGAGAGGCCTGCCTCGGTCAACGCCTCTCGCCGCTCGGCTGCAAGCGCCTGCCACTGCGTCAGCCAGGCAGCGTCGCCGCGGCCGATCGCTGCGCGAGCCGCCGTGAGCCGCTCGATTGCTCCGTCGAGCTCCTCAACGAGGGCGCCGGCGTTGGCAAGGTAGATCGCCGTCCACATCTCAGGGTTCGAGCCCGCCACACGCGTCACATCACGGAAGCTTGGCCCGGTCACCGGGATCTTGCGCTCCTCGAGCGCTGCATCTGCTTGAAGCACCAGCACGTTTGCGAGCACGTGCGGTAGCTGTGAGACGGCGGCCATCATCCGGTCGTGGTCATCAACGCCGACGATCGTCGGCTTCGCGCCGATCGCGCTGAGCAGGTTGTGGACGCGCTCCAGCATCACGCCGCTGGTGATCTCCGTCGGCGTCAGGTACCAGGTCGCCTCGTCGAAAAGATCCTCGCGGGCGTTGACCACGCCGGAGTTGGCGCTGCCGGCCAGCGGGTGCCCGCCGACGAAGCGCTCGTCACGGGCTGCTGCGTCAACGACCGGTCGCTTGATCGAGCCGACATCGGTGATCGCGCAGTCCAGCGGTGCCGCTGCCAGCACCTGTTCGGTCACCTCAACCAAACGGTCGGCCGGTACGGCGACGACGACAAGCTCGGCGCCGATCAATGAGGTTTCAAGCCCCAGGCAGGCCTCGTCGATCAGTTCTAGTTCGAGTGCTTGGTCGGCCTCGGGCCCCACTCCCCGAACGTGGGCCCCGACGCGGCGCCGAGCGGCGAGGGCAAATGACCCGCCGATCAGGCCGACACCGACGACCGTGAGCTTCAAGCCGAGCGCGCCTGCGTGTGAAGGAAGGACGCTTTGCCGGCAAGCTGAGCCGCCTGGTCAACGGCGAGCGCGTACTGCTCGAACTCCTCGCTGCGCAGTGCCTGCGGGCCGTCACAGATCGCCTCTTCCGGCTCCGGATGGACCTCAACGATGATCCCATCGGCGCCGACGGCGGCCGCTGCCAGTGAGAGCGGCTTCACCAGTACGCGCCGCCCTGCCGCATGGCTTGGGTCGATCACAATCGGAAGGTGGGTCATCTCTTTGAGAACGGGCACGGCCATCAGGTCGAGCGTAAAGCGGTACGCCGTTTCAAATGTGCGAATCCCGCGTTCGCAGAGAATCACCTGCTCGTTGCCTTCCTTAAGGATGTATTCGGCGGCCATGACGAACTCTTCCAATGTCGCCGAAAGCCCGCGCTTGAGCAGCACCGGACGACCGGCGCGGCCGAGCTCAGTCAGCAGGCCGTAGTTCTGCATGTTGCGCGCGCCCACCTGGATTAGGTCGGCGACTTCGAGCACCGGCTCAATTTCGCGCGCATCCATAAGTTCGGTGACGATTGGGAGCCCGCTCTGCTCGCGAGCTTCGGCCAGCAGCTCCAAGCCCTCAACACCGAGGCCTTGGAATGAGTAGGGCGAAGTGCGTGGCTTGTATGCGCCGCCGCGGAGCATCGATGCGCCGCAGGACTTGACAAGCGCGGCGGTGTCGAGCAGCTGGTCACGCGACTCGACCGTGCAAGGGCCGGCGATCAGCGCGAAGTTGTCGCCACCGATCTTGGCGCCACCGATGTCGAACACCGAATGGTTTCCGTGGCGGGATTCGAGCGCAGCGAGCTTGTAAGGCTTCAGAATCGGAACGATTTTGCTGACCCCAGCAAGCGCGCCAAGCTCCAACTCGCTAACGCGCAGCTCGGTATCGGCGTCGCCGATCGCCCCGATCAACGTCAGCTCAGCGCCGCGGCTCGGATGCGCAGTACCTCCTACCGATTCAATTCGGTCGATTACGGCTTGTACCTCGTCTTCTGTAGCCCCGGGGCTCATCACGACTAGCATCGCGTCAACTTTAGCGGCCGCACCGCGGCCGGTGACCGCAGTGGACGATCGCTTGCGTCACTGAGCGCCGGAGATATCGCTACGCAGGCTCTGCGCGTCGCGCAGGTAAACGTGCTG
>CAJBXY010000254.1 GCA_903959665.1 uncultured Solirubrobacterales bacterium
CACGAACTCGCTCACGTTCACTACCGCGACATTCCCCACGGCCTTCTCTTCCTGCTGATCGTCGCGCCCTTCGGCGCCTGGGCTGCGGCTCGGTGCCTGCGGCTCTGGGGCCCCCGCGATGGGCTGCCGGCCGGCCCGTCGAGCGTCCCGGCGCTGACCGCGGCCGTGATCCTTATCGTCTTCGCAATCACCCTGATCTCCAACCAGCTCTCGCGTTCGATTGAGGCCCGCGCCGACGCTTTCGCGCTGACTCTCACCGGCGACGCACCAACCTTCATCGCTCAGCAGCGGCGAATCTCGATCCAGAATCTTGGCGACCCCGATCCGCCGGCGGTCACGCACTGGCTCTTCGGCACTCACCCGACGACGCTGGAGCGGATCGGCATCGGCCTCGCTTGGCAACGTGGCGAGCGGCCCAGTGGGGGCGGAAGGTGAAGATCACCGTCCTCTCGGTTGGTCGTCTGCGCGCCCCTTACGCCGACGACATCGCCCACTACGAGAAGCTGATCGGCCATTACACGCCGATCGAACTGATCGAGCTGCGCGGGCCGGAGAAGCTGGCTGGGCGCATCCCAGAGAGGGCCCACCTCGTGCTGCTCGACGACGCCGGTAAGCAGTACGACAGCGTCGCCTTCAGCGGCTTTCTCGAGCAGCGTCGTGCGAGCGGCCTTGACCTCTGTTTCGTCGTTGGCGGCGCCTACGGAACCGAGCTTGAGCGCGCCGATCAGCGGCTCTCGCTGGGGCCGATGACGCTGCCCCATCAGCTCGCGCGCGTGGTGCTGCTGGAGCAGATCTACCGTGGCCACGCGATCCTCGCCGGCGCTCCCTACCACCATTAGCGCGCGGCAAACCGCCTGCCGCCCTGCGACGCTGCGATCATCGACGCCGTGAGCAGCCCACTCGATGATCTAAACGCTGGCCTGACCGCCGCCGTCGCCGCGCTCGCTGGCGGGCAGCCGGTCAACGCTCAGCTCCAGCTCGAGCGGCCAAAGCAACCTGAGCACGGCGACTTTGCGACCAATGCGGCGCTCGCTGTTGCCAAGGGGCTCGGAGCGCAGCCGCGCGAGTTTGCCGAGCAGCTAACCGAGGAGCTCGGCCGTCAGCTCGGCCCCGCGCTCGTCAGCGCCGAGGTCGCCGGCCCGGGCTTCGTCAACCTTGTCCTCTCCGACCAGTGGTACGGCGAAGCGATCGACGCTGTGCTCGCCGCCGGCGAGCAGTGGGGCGGGGCGGTTGCCGATCCGCCGCTACAGATCAACGTTGAGTTCGTCAGCGCCAACCCGACCGGCCCGGTTCACGTTGGCGGCACGCGCAACGCTGTTTACGGTGACGCGCTGGCGCGGCTCCTTAGCTTCGTCGGCCACAAGGTTCATCGCGAGTATTACGTCAACGACGCCGGCTCGCAGATTCGCGCGCTCGGCGTTTCGGTTCAGGCTCGCGCGCGCGGCGAAGAGCCACCCGAGGAGGGCTACCAAGGCGAATACATCATCGCCCTAGCAGCCGACATTCCCGGCGCCGCCGACCTGCCTGTTGATCAGGTTGCGCGGCTCGCCGTTGAGCTGATGGTCGCCGAGGCTGAGCGCAGCTTGGCGCGGCTGCGAGTCGTTTTCGACGATTGGTTCCACGAGACGACGCTCCACGCCGGCAGCCCGTCGCCGGTCGCCAAGGCGCTGGAACTTCTTGATTCCGACGGCCGCACATTCCTCAGCGATGAAGCGCTCTGGCTGCGCACGACCGAGTTCGATGACGACAAGGACCGCGTGCTCGAGCGCTCCAGCGGCGAACACACCTACTTCGCTTCCGACATCGCCTACCACCAGGACAAGCTCGACCGCGGCTTCGATCTGATGATCGATGTTTGGGGCGCCGATCACCACGGCTACATCAAGCGGATGCACGCCGCGATCGCCGCGCTCGGCCACGATCCTGACTGCCTCGAGCTGCTGATCATGCAGCTCGTCCATCTCGTCGATAGCGGCGAGCGGGCGCAGATGAGTAAGCGCGCCGGTGATTTTGTAACGCTCGACGAGCTGATCGAGGACATCGGCGTTGACGCCGCTCGCTGGTTCCTGCTCGAGCGCTCGCATGAGACGACGATCGAGCTTGATCTAAAACTAGCGCGCGA
>CAJBXY010000255.1 GCA_903959665.1 uncultured Solirubrobacterales bacterium
GCCGCCCGACGAAAGGCATCTGAAGTGGAGAATTTCGAAGGACGGACCGTTTTCATGTCAGGTGGAAGCCGCGGGATTGGGCTCGCAATCGCAGTCCGTCTGGCCGAGGAGGGCGCAAACGTCGCGATCATGGCGAAGACCGACGAGCCAAACCCGAAGCTGCCGGGAACGATCCACACCGCTGCTGAGGAGATCAACGCCGCCGGCGGCAAGGCGCTCCCAATCCTTGGCGACATCCGCTACGAAGATCAGGTTGCTGACGCGGTAGCGAAGACGGTCGAAGAGTTCGGCGGGATCGACATCTGCGTAAACAACGCCTCTGCGATCGACCTGCGTCCTATCGGTGAGCTGCCGCCGAAGCGCTACGACCTGATGGCCGACATCAACGTCCGCGGCACGCTGGTCGTTACCCAGGCCTGCCTGCCACACCTGCGCCAGTCCGACCACGCGCACGTGCTGACGCTCAGCCCACCGCTCTCAACCGACCCGAAGTGGCTGAAGGGCCACGGCCCATACACGGTCGCGAAGTTTGGGATGTCGATCCTGACGCTCGGTCTCGCCGCCGATGAACTGGAGAACGGCGTCGCCGCCAACTGCCTGTGGCCGCGCACGCTGATCGCCACGGCAGCAGTTCAGAACCTGCTGGGAGGCGATGAGTCAATGGCGAAGGCGCGATCGCCGCAGATCGTTGCCGACGCAGCGCGCGAGATCCTGATCCGCGAGCCGGCCGAATGCACGGGCATCGCTTTCATCGATGACGAGGCGCTCGCGCAGGCTGGGATTACCGACCTAAGCGGCTACGCCGATGATGATTCACAGCTCGCGCTCGACATCTTCGTTGACAGCTGGCCGGAGCGGTAGCGACAGTAAAAATCCCGTGAAGGCGCAGCGGGAATGGCAGCAAAGTGGCGAAGTGGTCCTAGGCTCGTTACAGACCACGAAATGTCATACGTCGATATCCACTGCCACATTCTGCCCGCCGTCGATGATGGTGCGCGCGACCTTGAAGAGAGCGTTGACTACGCGCGCCGGCTTGTAGATGAGGGCGTCCGCGAGCTGATCGCAACGCCGCACGTGGGCAACCCGCGCTTCCCATTTGAGCCTGAAGAGATCGAGGATCGCCTTGCGGCGCTCAGCTCGGAGCTCGAGCAGCGCGAGATTCCGCTGCGGATCCACAGTGGAGGCGAGCTTCACCCATCAGAACCAAACTCGCTGACAGACGCGCAGCTCGAACTGATCGCCAACGGCCCGCCCGGCGCCCGCTGGCTGCTCTTTGAAATCCCTTTTGCTGGCGTTGACCAGCGCTTCGCCGACGACTGCCGCCAGCTGATGGCTCGCGGTTATGGCCTCGTTATCGCCCACCCCGAGCGCGCCCGCGGCCTCTTCAGCGACGGCGGCTGGCAGCTACTTCGCGGCCTCGTCGCCGAAGGCGCGCTGCTGCAGATCAACGTCTGCTCGCTGCTCGGGAACAACGGCCTCGAAGCGCAAGAGGCCGCCGTCGGCCTGCTGCGTAGCGGCTACGCCTTCACGCTCGCTTCCGACGCCCACCCCGGCACCCGCGACCACACCGCCGCGCTCGGCTTCGCGCTGACGCTGAAAGCCGGCGCATCATCGCTCCAAGCCTGGCGACTAACGCAGGCCAACCCGCGCTTCCTGCTCCGCAGCGGCATCCCCGCCGGCTTCAACGAGCAGCGCAGCGCCAGCCTCGGCCAGCCGCTGCCGGTCTTCTAGGCAAAGCTA
>CAJBXY010000256.1 GCA_903959665.1 uncultured Solirubrobacterales bacterium
CAACAGCGTCCGTGACACCGAGGGCGCAGCGTTCGGCGTCAACGGCAGCGCCAACGTTCTGATTCGCCGCAACATTGCGACGCGGATCGGCGCCCGCTCGCACGTGTTAGAGGTCGGTTACGGCAGCCGCTCGTGCGACGGGCGGCCGGGCGACGCAGGTCGCAGCCGCTGCGCCAGCTACATCCGCGCCGGTGGCTGGGGCACGACGGTTGTTGACAACGGCGACAACTTCATTCGAATTCCAAACCGCAACGTGCTGATCTACGACAACGTAATCTCCAACCCCGTTGATGCGGCTAGCCAGTGGCAGGTCTTCTCGGTTGCCGGCGCGAAGCCCGGCGCGAGCGGCGGAGTCCCGCGCGGAAAGCGGGCCGATGATGGGCTAAGAATCGTCGGCAACGCGATCTACGACGGCGGCGCCGACCATTCCCTGGGCCTTGGCGATGGCGCCTGCCGCAGCGGCTCGAGCTGCGCTCCAGCGCGCGTGCTCGCCGAGAATGAAATCAACGGTAGAACCCCAACCGTCTCGCAGCGCAGCGACGGCTGGCTTGAAGTGAGCGGCTGGGCCGGATCGCTTCCTTCGCACACGCCTCCAGCACCATCGCTCAGCGGCCGCGTATCGCCCGAGCCACAGCTCTGGCGTCGCTGGCCATAACGCGGTTCGCCCTACTAGTGGCGAAAGTGGCGCTCGCCGGTAAAGACCATCGCCGCGCCGCGCTCGTTGGCGGCGGCGATCACTTCGTCGTCTCGGATTGAGCCGCCGGGCTGAATCAGCGCTGAGGCGCCGCCGTCGAGCGCGCCGATGACTCCATCCGCGAAAGGGAAGAAAGCGTCGGAGGCGAGCACGATGGAGCTGCGGTCGGTGATCCATTCGCGGCCGAGCGCGATGCCCACGGAGTCAACGCGGCTCATCTGGCCGGCGCCGATGCCGAGCGTTGCTTCGCCCCTGGCGGCGACGATCGCGTTCGACTTCACGTGGCGACAGACCTGCCAAGCGAAGAGCAGGTCGCGCCATTCATCCTCGCTCGGCATCCGATCGCTCACGACCTCAAGTTTCGAGCGGTCGATGCTTACGCGGTCGCGCTCCTGAACGAGCAGGCCGCCGGCAACCGGCCTCAGCTCAGGGGCCGCTGGCGCGGCGCCATCGTCAGGCGAGGCGAGGATCCGAACCTTCTCCTTCGCAGAGAGAAGCTCCAGCGCCGCAGGCTCGTAGCCGGGCGCGATCAGGACCTCGATGAACTGTTCGCTTAAGGCCGCCGCGGCCGCCGCGTCAACAATCCGGTTCAGCGCGATCACGCCGCCGTAGGCGCTGACGGGATCACCGGCGAAGGCCTTGCGGTAGGCCTCGAGAAGGTCTGAGCCGCGGGCCGCGCCGCAGGGGTTGTTGTGCTTGACGATCACGCAGGCCGGCTGCTCGGAGCCGAGCTCAGCGAGCGTCGCGCGGGCGCCGTCTAGGTCGAGGATGTTGTTGAACGAGAGCGCCTTACCGCTGAGCTGCTCGGCAGAACCGAGCACCCCTTCGCCTGCCGCACCCGACTGCCGGTAGTAAGCGGCCTGCTGGTGCGGGTTCTCACCGTAAGGCAGTTCCAACTCACGTTCGAAAGTTGTGGCGAGCGTCGCTGGCATTCCACCAGCGCGCGCCGCGAACCAGTTGCTGATCGCTGCGTCGTAGCGGGCGATCAGCGCGAACGCCTCGGCAGCGAGCTGCTCGCGGGTCGCGAGTGAGAGCAGAGAGTCAGAGCCTTCAAGCTCTTCGAGCAGCGGGCCATACTGCGCAGGGTCGGTGACGACGGCAGCGTAGGCCGCGTTCTTCGCCGCCGCGCGCACCATCGTTGGGCCGCCAATGTCGATCTGTTCGATCACCTCAGCGTCGCTTACACCCTCGCGAGCAACCGTCTCTTCAAACGGGTAGAGGTTGACGCAGATCAAATCGACGAACTCAATCTCGTGCTCGCGCGCCTGCTCAAGATGCTCGGCGTTGTCACGCAGCGCAAGCAGCCCGGCGTAGAGCCGCGGGTTGAGCGTTTTTACGCGCCCGTCCATGATCTCCGGGAAGCCGGTGAGGTCATCGATCGAGCGGACTTCGAGGCCCGCCTCGCGCAGCGCCGTTGCCGTGCCGCCGGTTGAGATCAGCTCAACGCCAAGCGCCGCGAGCCGCTGAGCGAACTCGACGATCCCGCTCTTGTCGGAAACTGAGAGCAGCGCGCGGGCAACGGGCGCCGTGCCAGGCGCCTGAGGATCGAAATTTGAAGACTCAGCGGCTATGGGGCGAGGCTAGCGCAGCTCAGGGCTCGATGATCAGCCGCTGAGGGTTTGCAGGATCTCTGCTGACCGCGCCTCGAACCATCAGACGGACTCCTTCAGGCAGCAGTTCATGCTCAATAGTCTGCAGAATCTGGTGAACCTCGGTCGGATCGCTGTAGCCGGGCAGCTCGATCGAGCGCTGCAGCAGGATCGGCCCGCTGTCGATTCCCTCGTCGACGAGGTGAACGGTCACGCCGAAGACCTTCACTCCGTAATCAACGGCCTGATCGACGGCGCGCGTGCCTGGAAAGGCCGGGAGCAGCGACGGGTGAACGTTGATGATGCGATCGCGGAAGCGTGCGATAAACGAGTCATCAAGAAGCGCCATGTAACCGGCCAGGACGACGAGCTCAACTTTGTTCTCGTCGAGCCAGTCGGCGATCGCGTTGTCGCGCGCCGCGCGGCGCTCAAACTGATCAAGCTCGAAGCTGCGCGTGAGAATGTTGGCCGTGCGCGCGTGGCGCAGCCCTGGAGCGTCCTCGTGGTCGGAGACGACGGCGACAATCTCGGCGTCGAATCCGTGGACGCTTTCGATCAAGGCCTGCAGGTTTGTGCCGCGGCCGGAAAGCATCACAGCAATTCTCATCGTCTCGCTCCTTGGCCGGCGGGGGACTGAAGTTTTGGAAAGCGGCCACCGGTCGAGACGATTCGGCCATCGGCCAGCAGCGCGTCAACACGGCCGAGCACATCATCGGCGTGAAGATCGCCAAAGGCGCCGTAGTGCTCGAGCTCGTCGTAGTGGTTTGAGGCGATCACCTTGGAGCGGCCGCCGCGCAGCACCTGCACTGCGCGCGTGCGACCGAGCTGCGGATGGGCGCTGGCAACGAGATCGATGATCGCTTCGTCGAGCTCGCTTGAATCGGCGAGCGCCGCACGCGGCGCAAGCGACCGGCCGCTCGGCGAGGCGCCCTTCTTCGTTGCGCGAACCTCGACTGAAACGACGTCGGCGACCGACTCTGGATCACAGACGTCGCAGCAGGGAACGATCAGCGGCGCGGCGTCGCGGTCGCGATCGCCGAAGTGGCCGAGAACGGCGGCGCGGCGGCAGCTCGGCGTCTCGACGAAATGCCAAACCGAGCGGTAGGCAGCCCAGCGCGCCTTCGTTGCCTGCTTGGCAGAGGTCTGGCAGAGGCTGCGCGCGCGGCCGTCATAGGCGCCGTCGATGCGGCCAATCTGGCGGTCGGCGGGAGCCGGCGATGGGCTCAATACCCCCGCCCGCGCGAGGTGGCCGATGATTGCGCGGACCTGATCCGGATTGCTGCCAAGCTCACCGAGCTCAGCGTCGTAGCGGCCATCGGGCGAGGAGGCGAAGATCCTCTTCGCTACGCGGTCGAGCTCGGCCTCGTCAACCTCTGAGCGCTCGATGAAGAAGACGTGGAGCCCTTTGTCCTTGTTCTGGGCGAGCAGCAGTGCGCGCGCCGGGGCGCCGTCGCGGCCGGCGCGGCCGGCCTCCTGGTACCAAGCCTCGATCGATTGCGGCACGCTCACATGGACGACCGTTCGCACATCGGCCTTGTCAACGCCCATGCCGAAGGCGTTGGTGGCAACGACAACGTCAACGCTGCCGTCCATGAAGCTGCGCTGAATCTTGGCGCGCTTCTCGCGGTCCAAACCGGCGTGGTAGGCGACGACCTTGATGCCAAGGTCGGAGGAGAGGTTGGAAGCAACCTCGGCGGTCTGCTTGCGCGTTCCGGCGTAGACGATTGCCGGGCGCGCCTCGGGCGTGGCGAGCGCAGCCGCGAGCTGGGCGCGGGCATGGCTGGCCGACTTCGATGGTGCGACGGCGAAGGTCAGGTTTGGGCGATCGAAGCCGGTCGCGACGCTGACAGGATCGTTCAGCCCGAGCCGCTCGGCGATGTCGCGCGCAACCTGCGGCGTGGCAGTAGCCGTCGAAGCGAAGATCGAATCGGCGCCGAGCCAGCGGGC
>CAJBXY010000257.1 GCA_903959665.1 uncultured Solirubrobacterales bacterium
AACCTACCAGCTCAATTGGATCAATGGCTACGTGTGGGGCAAGCTGCGCCATCTCAGCGCAGCGCGAAATAAGCGCCTTCTGCGGCCGCGCCGCGCCGCGGCGGCGATCGGCCGTAGCATTGAGCGACCAACCCTTCGAAGGAGTCCTGATGGCAGCGAAGCGTCTGTACGGTGGCGAAACAGCAAAGGCGGTAGCCAACTTCCCGGTCTCCGGCGAGCGCGTGCCAATCCAGGTAATCCACTGGCTAGCGCGGATCAAAGGCGCTGCAGCTCGCGTCAATGGTGAGCTCGGGCTGCTGAAGCCTGCAACCGCTCGCAAGATCGCCAAGGCCGCCGACGAGATCGTCGCCGGCAAGCACGACAGCCAGTTCCCGATCGACGTATTCCAGACAGGCTCCGGGACCTCGTCGAACATGAACACGAACGAGGTGATCGCCAGCCTCTCCGGCGCGCACGCCAACGACGACGTCAACTTCGGCCAGTCATCGAACGACGTTTTCCCATCGGCCGTCCACCTCGCAGCGCTGGAGATGACGACCAACGAGCTGCTGCCGGCGCTGAAGATCCTCGAGCGCTCTCTCGGCAAGAAGGCACGAAGCTTTAAGAACATCGTCAAGGCCGGCCGCACGCACCTGATGGACGCCGTGCCGGTGACGCTCGGCCAAGAGTTCGCCGGCTACGAGACGCAGATTGCGCTCTCTCGCGAGCGGATCGAAGCGACGCTGATCCACGTTCGCCAGATCCCGCTCGGCGGCACCGCAACCGGCACCGGCCTCAACACGCACCGTCAGTTCGCGAAGAAGGTTCGCCGCGAGCTGAGCAAGGAGACCGGGCTGAAGATCGACGCCCCCGCGCACCCGTTTGAAGCACAGGGCAACCGCGACTCGCTGGTTGAGCTTTCCGGCGCGCTGAAGGTGCTGGCCGTCTCGCTTACGAAGATCGCCAATGACATCGCGCTGATGGGCTCCGGCCCGCGCGCCGGCATCGGCGAGCTGTTCCTGCCGGAGCTGCAGAAGGGCTCCTCGATCATGCCTGGCAAGGTCAATCCGGTGATTCCCGAGGTCGTGCTGCAGGTAGCCGCTCAGGTAATCGGCAACGACACGGCGATCACGATCGGCGGCATGCAAGGGCAGTTTGAGCTGAACGTGCGGATCCCGCTGATCGGCCGCAACCTGATCCAGTCGATCCATCTACTGACGACAAGCTCAACGATGTTCGCTGAGAAGTGCATCGACGGGATTGAGCCGAACAGGGCCGGCGCCGCGGCCTCTGCCGGCTCGACGTTGGCCGTCGCGACGGCGCTCAACGGAGCGATCGGTTACGACAAGGCAGCGGCGATCGTCAAGCAGGCGACCGCCACCGGCCAGCCGCTGCGCGAGGTAGCGCTCGAGCACGGTGTTGACGCGAAGCTCTACGACAAGACGATCAACCTGCGCGTAATTGCCGCCGGCAACGAAGAGGTCTAGCGCCACCGGCGCCCGGCCGCGAAGGCTGCCGTACTCTCCATTAGATGGGCTTCTCCGCGGTTGGCCGCGCATTTTCGGTGCTGGCAGTTGGCTCGCTGCTAGCGCTGGCCGCCGCTGGAAGCGCCTCGGCGGCCGCGGCGGCCTCGGTCGGCGAAGCGCCAATGGTTCTACCGGCTGGCGCGGCTAGCGGGGCGAGCGCTGGCGGCTGGATCATCGGCGTCAAACCGAGCCCAAGCAGCGACGCTATTGCCGCCCGATTTGGAGCGCAGCCGATCGATGGACTGAGCGCCTTCACCGTTCCCCGCGCGCGGGCGGGCGCCTTTGCCGCGGCGCTAAAGCGTGAGCGACTGCTGGCCTGGGCCGAGCCCGACATCCGCGCCGAGCGACAGAGCGCCTATGAGGGGCGGC
>CAJBXY010000258.1 GCA_903959665.1 uncultured Solirubrobacterales bacterium
ATGCGGGGCGATGTTGTCTCTGGACTGTGGTTTGCGGTGCTCGGCTGGTTCCTCGCCTCGGCCGCGCGCGGCGCTGTCGCCAGCAGCCGCTTCACCGACGAGATCGAGGGAATCACCGTCGCCGACGTGATGGATTCGGAGCCGATTGCGATCCTTTCGACGACGAGCGCAATCGACGCCGATGAGCAGTTCTTCGCCCGCTTCCAGTGGCCTTGGTTCGCAGTCGTTGACCAGCTCGGCCGCTTCGAGGGGATCCTCAAGGCCGACGCTGTTGACGCGGAGATCCGCGCTGGCAGGCCAGCGACGCCGATCGGCGATCTGCTCGACGCGGAGGCCAGCGAAGCCAGCGCCGTGGTCCGCGAAGCGCCGATCGAGGCGCTGCTGACGGTCGACGCGCTGAAGCGAATCGGCGCCGTCCTTGTGGTCGACAGCGATAGCCGCCTCTGCGGCGTCGTCACCGCCCAGCAGCTCGAGCGCGCGCTGACCGCCGCGGTGCCTCACAGCTCTTAGAGCGGCTCGTAACATACGATCGTCCGCCTCGTGGCTCTCCCCGTCCTCTACGCGATGCGCTCCTCGCTCTACTCGGCAAAAGCGCGCTCCTACCTGATCAAACAGCGGATCGACTACATCGAGCGCCCGCCCGGCGACCCTCGCTTCCCAGCTGAGGTAGTTCCGCAGATAGGCCGCTGGATCATCCCCGTGCTTCAAACCGCCGACGGCGAGCTGATCCAGGACACCTGCGACATCATCGATCACTTCGACGCCAAGATGCCGCCGGAGCGCTCGGCCAAGCCGCCTGCCGGCGTCCAGAACGTCGTTACGCGCGTGCTCGAAATGTTTGGCAGCGAAGGGTTGATGCGCCCGGCACTCCACTACCGCTGGAACTTCGACGGGCTCAACATGCCTTTCGTCGGCGAGGACTTTGGCCGCGGGCTGATGCTGGCGGACGGATCATCAACGTTCGCTTTCGGCCCGGAGATCAATGCCAGCGATGGCGCCGCCGCCCGCGCCGAAGTTTCAGAGTTTGCCGCCGACCGGATGCGCGCCCTGACGGTCGACTTTGGAGTCAACCCCGAGACGATTCCCGAGGTTGAGCGCTCCTACCACGAGTTCCTCACGCTCCTCAGCGCGCACTTGGAGACCACCCCGTACCTGCTCGGTGGCCGACCCACTCTCGGCGACTTCGGCTTCATCGCACCGCTCTACGCGCACCTCTCGCGCGACCCGGATCCGTCGCTGATCATGAAGCGCGAAGCGTGGCCGGTCTGGCGCTGGACCGAGCGAATGAACTCACCGGTCGCCGACAGCGGCGAATACGGTGACGTTCCGAGCGAACTCTTCGCCGACGACGCCATCCCCGAGACGCTGACCGCACTGCTCAAATACATCGGCCGCGAGTTCGCTGCCGAGGTCGAAGCGCACGTCGGCTTCATAGACAACTGGCTCGAGGAGAGCGACGAGGTCGCCGAGGGCGACGTTGTCGGCGGCAAGCCGCACAAGCGCTCGCTTGGCCTAGTGACATGGAACTGGCATGGCTACGAGATCTCAACCAACGCGATCCCCTACCGGCTTCTCCACCTGCAGCGAATCCAGGAAGCCTTCGAGGCGGCCGGCCCGGCGGCGCAGGACGCGGCGCGCGACCTACTCGGCGACGCTGGACTGGGCGGGCTGCTCGAGCTGAAGGCTCGCCGCAGAGTCGTTCGCTCCGACAACCGTGAAGTTTGGGGCGCCGAGCAGCAGCCGGTCGTCGTCAGCTAGCCGCCAAGCTGCGCTCCGCCGCGCCATCTGGCGCCGATACCGTGACCCTGCCTGAGGCTCCTGCCGTATACCATTGAGTAGCAGCGGATCGCCCTTTCGGACGCTTTCGCTGGACACGCAACACGACCCCAACGGAGCTATGCCCGCATACGACGTATTAATTATCGGAGCCGGTCTCGCAGGGCAGCGCGCTGCTATCGCCGCCGCCAAGACCGGTGCCACTGTCGCGATCCTCTCCAAGGTTCACCCGGTTCGCTCGCACTCGGTTGCCGCGGCGGGCGGAATCAACGCCGCAATCAACCCGGTTGACGACTGGCGTTCACACGCTTACGACACCATCAAAGGCTCCGACTTCCTTGGCGACCAAGACGCAATCGAGATCATGTGCCGCGAGGCACCGGCCGAAGTGATGTGGCTGGAGCACGCTGGAGTCACATTCCACCGCAACGAGAAGGGTGAGATGGACCTCCGCGCCTTCGGCGGCGCCTCGATGAAGCGCACCGCCTACGTTGCCGACATCACCGGCCAAGCGCTGCTCCACGTTCTCTACGAACAGCTGATGAAACACCACGAAGTGATCGACCGCTTCGAAGAGTGGTTCGTCACCTCGCTGATCACGAGCGAAGAAGGCGAATGCGTTGGCGCAGTCGCGCGCGAGATTCGCAGCGGCAAGATCGAAACTTTCGCCGCCAAGAGCGTGATCCTCGCCTCCGGCGGCGCAGGCCAGTGCTTCTCACCTACTACGAACGCTTTGATCTGCACCGGCGACGGGATCGCCCAGGCCTATCAGGCCGGTGCTCCACTGATGGACATGGAGATGATCCAGTACCACCCGACGACGCTTGCTGAGAACGGTTTCCTGATTACCGAGGGTGCGCGCGGCGAAGGCGCCCACCTACTCAATTCAGAAGGCGAGCGCTTCATGGAGAAGTACGCGCCGAACAAGATGGAGCTCGCCTCGCGTGACGTCGTTTCGCGCGCCGAGCAGACAGAGATCCTCGAAGGGCGTGGCGTTGGCCCCGACAAGCAGGGGATCACCCTCGACATCACCGTCGTACCGCGCAAGCGCACGCTCGAAGCGCTGCGCGAGATCGTCAACATCGGCAAGGACTTCGCCGGCGTCGACATCACGCGCGAACCAATCATCATCCAGCCGGGAATGCACTACATCATGGGTGGCGTCAAGACCGACATCAATGGCGCGACGCCGCTGCCGGGCCTCTATGCGGCCGGCGAAGTGGCCTGCGTCTCGGTCCACGGCGGCAACCGGCTCGGCGCCAACTCGCTGCTCGACACCTTGATCTTCGGTCGCCGCTCGGGCGAGCATGCCGCCGAGCGCGCGCTCGCGATGAAGATGCCAACCGTCTCTGACGAGCAACTTGGGAAGGACCGCGAGATGATCGCCGAAATCCTCGCTCGCCCGAAGAGCGGCCGCCGCGTATCCGAGATCAAGCATGAGCTCGGCACGACAATGAACCGCTACGCCGCCGTTTACCGCGACGAAGCCGGGCTGCAGAGCGCTCAC
>CAJBXY010000259.1 GCA_903959665.1 uncultured Solirubrobacterales bacterium
CGGTTCGGTTGCCGCACCGGCCGCGGGGCCGGGAGTGAAGGTTCTCTCTTCAACTTCGAACAAGGCCGGCACGCGGGTTGCGGTGCGCGTTGCTTGGGATCGCGCCCTGCTCGCGCGGGCCGGCAAGGCCGAGCGCTTCACCTTGCGTCTGCTTACGCACTCAAGTTCAGGGCGCACAGTGAAGCTCGCAGAGCTCACTCGAGCACGCACCTCGGCCGCGACCGAGACAGCGACGCTGCGCCTCACCGCGCGCAACGCCCGGCTGCTGCGCAGCGCTCGCCGCGCCACTGTGACCGCCACGCAGCAGTACGACAGCCCCGCCGACGCTGACAAGCGTTTCGAGCACAACCGTGTAGCGCTGCGGACGGTGGCCGGCAAGGCCGGCGGGCTCGTGATCAAGGCCTGCAGCACCACGGCGATCACGGCCGGCGCCAACCTGAGCGGCTGCAATCTTCCCGGCGCGGCGCTCGCCAACGCCGATCTCAGCGGCGTCAACTTCAGCTACGCCAACCTTCAAGGCGGCACGCTAGCCGGCGCCAAGCTCGTCACAACCGACCTCACAGGCACAAACCTGATCGACGTGGCGCTTGGCAACGCCGCTTGGCCTACCGCCGAGCAGGGCGCCTTGACGCTGCCCGTAGATGGGGCCGACATCGTTAGTGAGATCGGAAAGGCGAAGAGCCGCGTCGACGTCGTCAGCTACACCTTCGGCGGCCCCGACATCGTCGGGCAGGCAAGCAAGCCCGGCGCGCTGATGACGGCCGTTCGCAAGGGCGTCGACGTGCGGATCATCCTCAACTCGGGTAACAAAGACTGCAAGTCGCTGAGCCCCGCCGACCAGCAGGCCTGCGCGGCGCAGTCAAGCTTCGACGGCACCTACGCGATCCAAGCTTCGCTCAAGTGGGCTCAGCAGAATCCCCTGCCTGCCTCGCAGGGCGGAACCGGTAGCGGCGGCGATTTCATCGTCCAGTTCTCCTCACAAAACTTCCAGATCACGCACCAGAAGTCGATTCTGATCGACATGGTCGGCGCCGACGGCAAGCCGAACATCGGCGCAAACTCGGTCGCGCTGGTTTCCACAGGCAACCTTGGAACCTACGGCTGGGGGGACAGCTACAAGAACCCGAGCTACCTGACCAACCCGGCCGCAGGCTGCACCACCGCCGCGGCGCCCTGCGACGATGATTGGTCGGCGCGCGACTTCACGATCCTCGTCGAAGACCAAGCGCTGCTCGCGCGGATTGCCGATGTCTACGTTTCCGACGCCAACTGCGAGACGTGGGCCACGAGCCCCGTTTACAACAAGCTTTCAGGGAGCACGATGGCTGACACCTGGGCCAATGGAACGCTGCTCGCCGACGGCTCGACCTATCCGTCGATGGGCTCGACCGCGTTTTACGGCGGCGACAAGATCAACCCCGGCCTGCAGGCCGCGCCGCAGGGCAACTCGCGCGAGCGGACGCTGAAGCTGATTGGCAGCGCCGGCAAGACGCTGATTGTCTACAACGAGGAGATGGCCGACCCTGACGTGATGAACGCGCTCGTGGCGGCATCGAAGAAGAAGGTTGACGTTCAGGTAGTGATGGCAAGTTCGATCTGCGCTACCTCGTCGACGAAGACTCCCTGCGTTCCCGGCCAGCCCGTGCCGAGCGGCTACTTCGACTACCTGACCAAGAACGGCGTCAAAGTGACCTTGCTCAACTCGCAAAAGGGTCTCTACATCCATGCCAAGGCGATCGTCGCCGACGGCGTTGACGGCTTCATTGGCTCCGAGAACTTCGGATACGGCTCGATGAACTACAACCGCGAGCTGGGTCTGATGCTGACCAACCGTGCCGACCCGACCAAGGTTGCGAGCGGCCTCCCTAGCCTCCAGAGCGTCGAGGCGATCAGCAAGATCGAATCTGCCTTCCTGGCCGATTCACAGCCCGGTCCGAACACCTACCTCTACAGCTCGGCGAAGGTCTACCCGGCAGCGTCACCGATGCCGCCAGTGCCGAGCGTCTGGCCGCAGAACGGCGGCGGTACCGCCTTCACCGATTTCAATATGGCTTGTGGCCCGCTGCCGGTTCGTCCAGCTGCAAACTGAGCGGCGCGGTTTCTGTTTGACATCGCCGGTGCGTCGTGAAACTCTTGTGGCTCAATCAACCGGAATCCTTAAAGGAAAACTCTATGACTAAGCAGTTCGCCGCAGGAATCGCAGCAGTAGCAGCAACCGTCGCGCTCGTCGCCTGCGGTGGATATGACCCCACCGATGCAGTGAACAGCTTCAATACACAGGTCAACTCGACGATCCAGACCTCGCTTAGCGACGCTGGATTCACCGGTTCAACGGCTGCCGAAGCGGGCATTGACCTCAAATGCCCGAGCGATGTAGAGAAGGAAACGCCGTTCACGTGCACATTCACCGGCAAGCTGAGCGGTAAGACAGTTGACATCCAGATGGAAGTCAACAGCTCCGACGAGCTAGTTCCCGCTGAAGATTCGGAATTCCAGACGGCACTGAGCACACTCACCACTGCCGAAGGCGAAGCAGTCGGTAAGGCGGCCGCGAATTAGGGGGACCTGAGGTCGCCATCGGTTAGGCTTCGCGGCCGCCGATGACATTCATTACTGCAGCAGCTTCGTCCGGCCTCCAGGTCGACGAGGCATCGTTTCTTGTGATCGTGGGCGCCGCCGCATTGGCGGCGCTCGCCGTCGCCATTTTCGGGCGCCGCGTGGCAATTCCGGTAGTCGTGATCGAACTGCTGCTGGGAATCGTGATCGGGCCGCAGGTACTTGACTTCGCGCAGCCCGACGATTTCATTCAATTCTTCGCCAACCTTGGCCTCGGCATGCTGTTCTTCTTCGCCGGCTACGAGATTGACTTCCAAAGGATTCGCGGCAAGGCGCTCAATCTGGCACTCGCCGGCTGGATCCTCTCGCTGATCGTCGCTTACGGCCTTGGCGGAATCTTGGCTTGGGCCGGTGTTGTGCTGTCGCTGCTCTACACGGGCTCGGCCATGGCGACGACGGCGTTCGGAACGCTGGTGCCGATCATCAGCGACGCCGGCGAGATGCGCACTCGCTTCGGCACATATCTGCTCGGCGCCGGTGCGATTGGCGAGTTCGGGCCGATCTTGCTTCTGACGCTCGTCTTGACGACGACGACTGCCAAGAACCTCGAGATTCTCGTCGTCTTCATCGTGCTTGCCGTGCTCGCGGCGATAGCAGCGGTGCGCCTCGTCCCGCGCTCTTGGGGCGCGGTCGAGAGCACTCTGGAATCAAG
>CAJBXY010000260.1 GCA_903959665.1 uncultured Solirubrobacterales bacterium
CCGGCGCAGGAGATTGCGATCCGCAATCCGCCTTCTACCTCGGCGGCCTTATCGACAGCTGCCTGAACTTGGTCTTCTTCGCGCACATCGGTTTGAACGAAAGTAATCCCCAGCTCTTCGGCCAGCGGCTCGCCCTTCTCGGGGTTGACGTCAGCGATTACGACGACCGCACCGGCCGCGTGGAGGCGACGAACTGTCGCTTCGCCAAGTCCTGATGCGCCGCCGGAGACGATTGCTCCCTTGCCTTCAATATCCATTGTTAAAAGCTCCTGTTGGGTTGGGCGGCGAATGGTATGAGAAGGCGGCGAGCCGTGTCGGCGGCCGTCTGCTTTATGCTTACAGCCAGCCGGTGCAATCGCCCGGCACAAAGGCCCCGTGGAGTGCGACCGCCGGGGAAAACGTCCGTGGAGTGCGACCGCCGGACCAAAAACCAAGGAGTAACTAATGCCCGAAGTCGTAATCGTTGATGCCGTCCGTACGCCGGTCGGCCGCGCATTCAAGGGGTCGCTTGCAACGCTGCGTCCCGATGAAACAACCGCTTTTGTAATCGACCAGCTGTTGGAGCGAAACAGCGGCGTCGACCCTGCCACGGTCGAAGAGGTGATCTGCGGCTGCGGTCTGCCACAGGGCCTTCAGGCCAACAACATCGGCCGCATCGCCGTGCTGCTGAGCGAGCATCTGACCGACGCGACCAACGGTTCGACCGTGTCGCGCTACTGCGCTTCCGGCCTTGACGCAATCCGCATCGCCGCCAACAACATCGCCTCCGGCCAGGGCGACACCTACATCGCGGCCGGCGTCGAGTTCGTCTCGCGCTACAACGCGGCGCAGGAGGCAGGCCACCCGGAGGACCAGAACGAGAAGCTGCAGGGCAAGGAGCCCGGCCAGCCGGACGCCTACATCGCGATGGGCCTTACGGCCGAGAACGTGGCCGACAAGTACGGCATCACGCGCGAGGAGCAGGACGAGTACGCGCAGCTATCTCAGGAGCGCGCAGTTGCCGCTCAGGAGGCAGGCGTCTTCGCCCGTGAGATCGTTGCCGTGACGCTGCCTGACGGCACCGTCGTCGATACCGACGACGGCCCGCGCGCCGACTCAACGGTTGAGCGGCTCGCAAGCCTGAAGCCGGCCTTCCGCGAGGACGGCACGGTTACGGCAGGGAACGCCTGCCCACTCAACGATGGCGCCGCAGCGGCGCTGCTGATGAGCGCCGACAAGGCCGCTGAGCTGGGCCTGAAGCCGCGCGCCCGGATCATCACGGCGGCAACGGCAGGCAACGAGCCCGAGTACATGGGTGTCGCGCCGATCGGTGCGATCAACAAGGCGCTCGACCGTGCAGGCCTGACGATCGACGACATCGACGTGATCGAACTGAACGAGGCCTTCGCAGCGCAGGTGCTGCCGATCGCCCGTGAGGTTGGCTTCAGCATCGACAAGCTCAACCCGCACGGCGGCGCAATTGCGCTCGGCCATCCGTTCGGGATGACCGGCGTGCGGATCATGACGACGCTGCTGAACGATCTCGAAACGCTCGACGGCCGCTACGGCCTAGAGACGATGTGCGTCGCCCAAGGTCAGGGCGAAGCGATGATCATCGAACGGATCAGCTAGAGCGTTGGACTGGACAGCGAGAGGGCAAAACGCCCCTCGCTGTCGGTCCACGTTTTCTCCAGCGTCAGGCCGGCGGCATCAAGGTCGTCGGCTAGGCGCTGCGGCGTGAACTTCGCGCTCACTTCGGTCCGCAGCTCCTCGCCGGAAGCGAAGTCGATCGCCAGCGGGATCGCGTTGATCTTGACGTGCATTGCGCGGCTGGCGCGAAGCCGCATCTCAATCCACTCCTGGTTGCGGTCGTAGAAGGCGACGTGGTCGAAGGCCTCTACGTCAAAGTCGGCGCCGAGGCTGCGGTTGATGACGTTCAGGACATTGCGGTTGAAGGCCGCTGTTACGCCGGCGCTGTCGTTGTAGGCGGCTTCGAGCAAGGCCGGGTCCTTGACTAGGTCTGTGCCGAGCAGCAGGTGGTCGATCCCCGGCCGCAGCAGCGCCGCGATTGCGCGCAGCAGCTGCCTGCGCGAACCGGGAACGAAGTTGCCGATCGTCCCGCCAAGCAGCGCGACTACGCGCGGCGCGCCCTCGATCGGGGCAGGAATGTAATCAAGGTGGCGTTCAAAGTCGCCGACGACGCCGATGATCTCGGCATCGATGAAGCGTTCGCCGCAGATCTCGCTGCAGCGGCGCACCATCGCTTCGGTTACGTCGAACGGCACGTAGCGCTGGAGCGTTCCTGCCGCGGCCGCTTGGTCGATCAGGATCATTGTTTTCTCGGCCGTTCCCGAACCGAGCTCA
>CAJBXY010000261.1 GCA_903959665.1 uncultured Solirubrobacterales bacterium
GAATGGGGGGTAGGGCTTCGTCTGTCGGTGGACCGAGCGCAGGTGAAGCGCGGGGAAACTGCCGTCAATTCGAACCGCGTCGCAGCCGCTTGTCGGCGGCGCGTGCGCTTCCATCAGCGCGATCAGCGCTGCGTGCTCCAGCGGGGCTTCAATCTCGACGATCTCGTCTGTTATGAAGCGCGTTGCGACGACGAACGGCGTGAGCTCATCGTCTCTGACCCGCCGCACCGGCCCTTCTGCCGGTGCTTGCCAAGCCTCGCCGTCGACGATGATCAATTCGCCGTCGAGGCCATTGAGCGTGCCAACGCCCAGATCCCCGGCGGCGAGAACCTCGCCGATCGTGACGTCTCCGTCGTACTTTCGGTCGAGCAGCGCGGCGATCGTCGAGCTCTGCACAACCGCGTGGTCGGCCGGACTGAGGCCGAGTTCGGCGTGGTCGACAAGGCGAACGTTGAGGGCATGGATTAGCGCCGGATCAAGTGAGCTCATCGAGCCAGAATAGTGAGCTTCGCCGCAGCGGCAAATCCGCAACTTATTGCCCCTCACTGGCGCCCTAACGGTTATTATCACCAACTCAATGGTTCGGCGAATACTTGCCTTAACAGCGGCTCTCTGCACGGTTCTGCCATTGGCGGTCGCCAACGCAGCCGAGCGGCCTTTCGAACCGCGCTTCTCGACCAACGTCAATGGTCAGATCACAAGCGCCGCAAACGCGCTTCTTCAATGCCCGAACGACACCGTTGACGGCGGCCTTAACGCGCAGTGCAATCAGGCCCGAGCCGGCACCAACGCCCGCAACAACAACTCGATGGACATGCGGATGATTGACGTCGACAGCGATCCGTCGACCTTTAACTCATCGCGCGCCGATCTGGCGCTGCCGAGCGGCTACGAGGTTCTCTTTGCCGGCCTCTACTGGACCGCTGACACAAGCCGTGGCGACGTCATCAAAGGCACCAACGGCTTCGTTGGGGCGCCATCGGCGGCGCCCAACGCCGCGGCGCTCGGCCAAGTGCTTTTCACCGTACCCGGCGCGGCATCATCAACTGCCGTGACCGCGAGCAGTCTCGACCAAGCCACGTCGAAAGAGTACGGCGCGTTCGCCGATGTCACGGCGCTCGTCCGTTCCGCCGGCCCCGGCACCTATACCGTCGCCAACGTTCAAGCTGGAACTGGGGGCAACCGCGGTGGCGGCTGGACGCTACTGGTGGCTTACGCCGACGCCGACGAGCCGCTGCGCAACCTCGCCGTCTCCGATGGCTTCCTCAAGGTCGCGGGCCAGGCGCTGGTGTCGATTCCGCTTAGTGGCTTCAAGACGCCGTCCGGCGGCGCCGTGAAGACCGAAGTCGGCGTCACCGCATACGAGGGCGACGCCGGCGCAACCGGCGATTATCTAACGCTCGACGACCAGCGCCTCGTTGACGCAGTCCACCCCGAGAACAACACCGAAAACTCAACGATCGCCAGCCTCGGCTCACTCGTCACGACGAAGAGCCCAGACTGGAAGAACCAGCTCGGTTACGACTCCAGCTTCTTTGCCGCTGACGGCATCCTCGGTAACGGCGCCACGACGGCGATACTGAAGGCTAAGACGACCGGCGACACCTACCTGCCGCAGGCGATCACCTTCGCCACCGAGCTGTTCTCGCCGAACGTCACGCTTACGAAGAGCGCAGCAATCGTTGGCGGCGGCGCGGCCGAGCCCGGCGC
>CAJBXY010000262.1 GCA_903959665.1 uncultured Solirubrobacterales bacterium
AGCGTCGCGCGGCAGTGATCCCGGCGCTAATCGAAGCAGCGGCCGACGTTGCCACTGCGCTCGGCGCCGCGCCGCGCTAAGGCAGCAGCGGCACCGAGAGCGGTACTAGTGGCCTTCGGGTGCTTCCCAGCCCTCAAGGACGGGCGGCACATAGTTGTCGCCGACCGTCTTTGAACCCTTTACCCAAGGGCCAAGCTCAGGCTGAGCGAACTTGGCGTAGCGCTCCTTCAGCACCGTGCCGTACGAGTTGCCTGACTGCAGGTGCTTGATTAGAACCTTGCGAGCGATCTCATCCTCGCGCCCTGCAGGGATGTCGTAGTAGATCTTCAGGAACGAGTTCGAGTAGCGGTCGAAGACGGCTGGGGTGCCGTCCTCTTCCAGCATCGTGATGTCCTCGAGCCAGTTGATGTCACCGCCCGGGGTGGACTCCTGAAGGTCGATGTCGTCGATTACCGAGATCTCCTCCTGGTAGTCAAACCGCTTGCCGGTGAGGTACTCGGAGTCGATCGAAATGATCTTCTCCGGGTCCTTGCGTGGGTTGGAAACGCTGTGGTCGTTGCTCATTTTCAGTCTCCTGTTCAGTCCTGCGATGCGACAACGTGGCCCGGCTGGCCAACAAACTGCTGCGCCTGGCCTTCGAGGTGGCTTTCGAGCATCTGCTTCATCTCCTGAAGCGTGCGGTCCTCGGTTACCCCCGGGATGTACTCGGTTCCAGCCAGCGGCACCTTCGCCATCGCTGCCGCTTCAACAGTCAGAGCGCAGAGGTCCTCTGGCTCAAGGCTGTGGATGTCGGTCTTGCCGCAAGCACGTGCCAGCAGCTGGACTTCCAGCGTCAGCGTGTGGAGGTAGTTGTAAACCCGCTCGGCTGCCTCATCAACGTCGAGCCGCTTGCGCAGCTCCGGGTCTTGAGTTGCGATGCCGACTGGGCAACGGCCGGTGTGGCAGTGGTAACACTCGCCAGCCTCAACGCCGTGGGCGCCCATGTAGTCGGTTACGCCCTCGATCTCCTTGTTGCAGTTCATCGCGATCAGCGGGCCGTAACCCATCGCGACGGCCTTGGCACCGAGCGAGAGGCACTTCGCCACATCGCCACCGTTGCGGATGCCGCCAGCGACGACGAGATCGATCTCGTCGGCGAGGCCAACATCCTCAAGCGCGCGGCGCGCCTCCGGGATCGCCGCCATCAGCGGAATGCCGGTCTCTTCGGTCGCGAGGTGCGGCCCAGCGGCGGTGCCGCCTTCGGCGCCGTCGAGGTAGATGATGTCCGGCCCGCACTTGGCGGCCATGCGGACGTCGTCGTAAACGCGCGATGCGCCGATCTTCAGCTGGATCGGCACCTGGTAATCGGTTGCTTCGCGCACCTCTTGGATCTTCAGCGAGAGGTCGTCCGGTCCAAGCCAATCGGGGTGGCGGGCAGGTGAGCGCTGGTCGATGCCGGCTGGCAGCGAACGCATCTCGGCTACCTGCTCGGTCACCTTCTGGCCCATCAGGTGGCCGCCGAGGCCAACCTTCGCGCCCTGACCGATGAAGAACTCGATCGCGTCAGCCAGCATCATGTGATGCGGGTTGAAGCCATAACGGCTCTGAATCACTTGGTAGTACCACTTGGTTGAAAGGTCGCGCTCCGGCGGGATCATTCCGCCTTCGCCCGAGCAGGTCGCGGTACCGGCCATCGAGGCGCCCTTGGCCAAAGCCATCTTGGCCTCCAGCGACAGCGCGCCAAAGCTCATTCCCGTGATGTAGACAGGGATGTCGAGCTCAATCGGGTTCTTCGCGAAACGCGCGCCAAGAACCGTCTTGGTCGTGCACTTCTCGCGGTAGCCCTCGATCACGAAACGGGTCAGCGTGCCGGGCATGAACATCAGCTCGTCCCAGTGCGGGATCTTCTTGAACATCGAGAAGCCGCGCATGCGGTAGCGGCCGAGCTCGGCCTTCATGTGGATGTCATCAATCACCTCAGGGGTGAAGATGAGGCTCTTTCCGAGCCGTGTGTTCTTGGAGGGTGCAGTTTCGTCAGCCATAATTTTCTCCGGTTAGAGGACGAGCTTGCGCTCGGAGGGCTCGAGGTTGTCGTAGTTGTAGAGCTTCTTGCCGCAGACAAACTTCTGCAGCTCAGGTGGTGTACCGAGGTCGTAGAGCGCCATCTTGCGGGTTACGAGCTCGAGGTCTTCATCGGTCATCTCGCCTGGAACACAATCGGCACCGAGAGACTTGACTTTGCCGGCGACGTAAAGGATCCCGTCGTACATTGAGTCGCCGAGGTGGGGGCCGACGTCGCCGAGTAGAAGCTGGCGGCCACGCTGCATCATGAAACCGGTGTTTGAGCCTGCGTCACCGGTGATGATGATCGTGCCGCCCTTCTGATCGATGCCGGTGCGAGCGCCGACGCGACCCTTGATCACGAGGTCGCCGCCGCGGATTGCCGCTCCTGTTAGCGAGCCGGCGTTGCCGTTGATCACGACTACGCCCGACATCATATTCTCGCAGGCCGACCAGCCGACGCGACCATTGACGGTCACTTCCGGGCCATCGATCACGCCGAGCGCGAAGTAGCCGAGGCTGCCTTCGAAGGTCATCTTGCAGCGCGTCAGGATGCCAACCCCCAGCGAGTGCTTGCCG
>CAJBXY010000263.1 GCA_903959665.1 uncultured Solirubrobacterales bacterium
CGGGCGAGGAACGAGATCCCCAGACCTGACTTCACGGCCTGCTTGATCGCGCCATTGGAACCGAGCGTCAAAGTTCGCACCGTCAGCCCGTTGGCGGCGATGTAATCCTCGTTGGCCGTGCGCGTGCCGGAGCCTTGCTCGCGCAGCAGCCAGCGGCTGCCGTTCAGTTCAGCGGCTGTGACCGAAGTCTTCTTCGTCAGCGGCTCGTCCGGCGCACCGGCCAGCACCAGCTCGTTGGCTCGCACCGACTGCGACTTGATTCTGCCTTCGCGCCCGCCGCTTGGAGGCCGCCCTACAAATGCGATGTCGGCTTCGCGGCGCAGCAGCAGCTGCAGCACGCGCTCACGGTTCCCGACCGCGAGCGTTAGGTCAACGTCATGGTTGCGCGAGGCGTAGCGCTTCAGCAGTACCGGCACGAACGACTCCGCCGCGGTCGTGACGGCGGCGATCCTTAGGCCGCTGCCGGCGGCGCCGGACGCCTCAACGGCTGCGGCGCGGCCGCGGTCGAGCAGGCCGATGATGTCGGTGGCGTAAGGCGCAAAGGCGCGCCCGGCGGCGGTTGGCGTTACGCCGCGCCCGTCGCGCTCAAATAGCGGCGCACCGATCTCACGCGTCAGTGCGCGGACAGCGGCCGAGATCGAGGGCTGCGTAACGACGAGCTCGTCGGCCGCAGCTGTGACCGAGCCGGAGCGGATTACGGCAAGGAAGCTGCGCAGTTGGGTGAGTGTTATTGCCACGCGCCAAAGATAGACGAGCGACTATGAGTTGTGGCGAATACTTCGTAGAGGCAATCGATGCGCCCGACAGGATTCGAACCTGTGTCTGACCGATTATGAGTCGGGGGCTCTAACCGCTGAGCTACGGGCGCGCCCTGAGTATGGCGCGGATTGACGCTCAGATGTAGTGTTCTTCGCCGGTTACCGATTGCCTAGGAGGCGAACCCGCGCGATGTCCGACGACACAACGAAGTACCTGCTCACTGAAGACAAGATCCCTACCCACTGGATCAACATCGCCCCCGACCTTCCCGGCGAACCGCTGCCGCCGCTGAACCCGGCCACGAAAGAGCCGGCTGGCCCGGAGGATTTCCTCGGCATCTTCGCTGAAGAGCTGATCATGCAGGAGGTCTCGCAGGAGCCGGAGATCGAAATCCCTGAAGAGGTGCGCGAGGTTTACAAGCTCTGGCGCCCAACGCCGCTCTACCGCGCCCGCCGGCTTGAGAAGGCGCTCGACACTCCGGCCCACATCTACTTCAAGTACGAGGGCGTCTCGCCGACCGGCTCGCACAAGCCGAACACGGCCGTGCCGCAGGCCTTCGCCAACGCAAAGGCCGGAATCAAGAAGCTGACGACCGAAACCGGCGCCGGCCAGTGGGGCTCATCGCTGGCCTTCGCTTGCGGCATCTTCGACCTTGAGTGCGAGGTATTCATGGTCGGATCGTCATACGACAGCAAGCCGTACCGCCGCTCGATGATCGAGACCTTTGGCGCTTCGATCCACCGCTCACCTTCCGACTTGACCGAGGCTGGCCGCGCCAACGCGCAGCACCCAACCGGTTCACTGGGAATCGCTATCTCGGAAGCTGTTGAGATCGCCGCACAAAGCCCTGAGGTCAACTACGCGCTCGGGTCGGTCCTCAGCCACGTGATCCTGCACCAGACG
>CAJBXY010000264.1 GCA_903959665.1 uncultured Solirubrobacterales bacterium
CCGCGCGTGCTCTCCGTTAGCGAGGATCTCGTCCGCGGAGCCGACAGCCGCCAGCTGATCGTCAGCGAAAAGATGGCGACCACGCCCGAGCGCTATCCGCGCCGGCCGGGGATCGCGAAGAAGCGCCCACTAGCCGCAAAATAGGGCTGAGCAGGGCTAGTTCGCCCCCGAACTAAATAGTTGATGCCGGCACTCTTTGCCGACCGATAGGCCCGGTAACTTGGGGTTTAGATGGGAACTATCTACGCAATTGCGAACCAGAAGGGCGGCGTCGGCAAGACGACTACGGCCGTAAACGTCGCCGCCTGTGTCGCCGAGGCCGGTTTCTCGACGATTTTGGTCGATGCTGACGCGCAGGCAAACGCAACCGTCGGGCTCGGCGCCGCGAAACTCTCGACGCCGAACCTCTACGACGTTCTCGCCGGCCGCGTTTCAGCGCTCGACGCGCTGCTCCCGACCGAGGTCGAGAACCTCCGTTTGCTCGCATCGCACCCTGATCTTGCGGCCGCGAACGTTGAGCTTCCGCGCGAGGTCGGCTCGGAAACACGGCTGCGCGACGCGCTCGCGCCGCTGCGCGAGCAGGCCAGCTACGTAATCATCGACTGCCCACCCTCGCTTGGGCCGCTAACAATCAACGCGCTCGTCGCCGCCGACCGTGTGATCGTGCCGGTCCAGACCGAGTACTTCGCGCTTGAAGGGCTGGCCGGTCTGCTCGACACGCTGAGCCTTGTGCAGCGCGAACTGAACCCGCGCCTGGTCGTCGCCGGGATGCTGCTGACGATGCACGACGGCCGCACACGGCTCTCGCGTGACGTGGAGCGGGAGGTCCGCGAGCACTTCCCCGATCTTGTCTTTGAAACCGTCATCCCGCGCAATGTGCGCGTTAGCGAGGCGCCCAGTTACGGGCGGCCCGTGATCCATCACGATCCGCATTGTGCGGGGGCCGAGGCCTATTTTGCGCTCGCCCAGGAGGTAGCAACCCGTGGCTGATACTGGAATTGGACGTGGCCTAGCCGCGATCCTCGAACTTCGCCCGCAGGACGGCCAGCCGGCAGCCGAGCTGCGAGAGATCAATCTTGAGCTGATCGCCCCAAACCCGAATCAGCCGCGACGCCG
The DNA here is from genome assembly GCA_903959665.1 of uncultured Solirubrobacterales bacterium. Taxonomy (GTDB): domain Bacteria; phylum Actinomycetota; class Thermoleophilia; order Solirubrobacterales; family Solirubrobacteraceae; genus F1-60-MAGs163. Next base: position 1,117 of record CAJBXY010000264.1, read on the forward strand.
CTTCGATGAGGAAGCGCTGACGGCGCTTGCCGATTCGCTCGCCGACCAGGGCGTCCTCCAGCCCGTACTCGTGCGCCCGCTCGCGGGCGGTAGCTACGAGCTGGTCGCCGGCGAACGGCGCTGGCGCGCCGCCCAGATCGCCGGCCTCGAGCAGATCCCCGCGATCATTGAGCAGCGCGACGACACTGAGGCCCTGGAGGCAGCAATCGTCGAGAACATGGCTCGCGCCGACCTCAACCCGGTCGAAGAGGCTCGCGCGGTGGCGGCCCTAGTCGAAGAGCTTGGGATGACGAAGAAGGCGGTTGGCCGCCGCGTCGGCCGCAGCCGCTCGGCGATCTCCAACCTGCTGCGGATCCTTGACCTTCCCGATTCAGTGCTGGCGATGCTCGAGGACGGCTCGCTTAGCGAAGGTCACGGCCGCGCGCTCTTGCTCGCCGACGACCACTCCGAGCGCAAGCGCCTGGCGCGCTCAGCGAAAGAGGGTGGCTGGTCGGTTCGCGTGCTTGAGGACCGCGCGCGCAAGTCGAACGTTGACAAGGGCGGCAAGCGCGCAAAGGCCGGGAAGGGCGCCGCTGAACAGATCCACCCCGATCAGGCCGATGCCTGTGAGCAGATCGCACGGACCCTCGGTGAGGCGTTCGGCCGCGAGGTGAAGGTTCGCCCGCGCGGCACCGGTTACAAGGTCGAGCTGACGATCGAAGACGTCGCCGACGCCGACCTCGTCGCCGGTCTGATCTCCGCCCGCCGCCTCTCCTGACTGATCAATCAGTAGGCTCCAACTATGAGCAGGATCCGCAAGCAGCCGCTCCTCCTGATTGGCGTCGTCGCCATCGGGGTCGTCCTGCTTGCAACTGTTGGTCTCGCGGGCCTGCCCTTCCTCGTTCCGTTCCTCGCGGTCGCGGTGCCGCTTCTGCTCGGGCGCTTTCCGGGAGAAGAGGTTCTCGCGCGCATGCGTGAGCGGCGCAGCGACCGGAGACAGGCTGGCGGCGCAGCTCTGCGCCAGCGGCCGCATTCGCAGCTCCGGTGGCTCTCAGCGCTGCGTGACGGCGGCGCCGCGCCGCGCGGCCCCCCGCTTCCCTCCCTGACTTGATCTTCTCGGCGCTCCTGTGCCGAGTAACCGAAGACTTGGAGGACCGATGTACGTTTCACAATCGGTCGGCCGCGCCACTTACAGGCGCTATGCGACCCTCACAATCTTTCTCGCTGCTGTTTCTCTAGCCGCCTGCGGGCAGTCAGAAGTGGCGAAGCCGGAACGCGCGCTGCGTGGCGTAACGCGCACGCCAGCACCGAACGTTGCCAAGGTCACGCTGCCGAATGTGACGACCGGCGCGCGCGGCAAGCCCTTCGCGATGCGCGCCTCGGAGGGCGGGCTGCTGCTCGTCTACTTCGGTTACACCTCCTGCCCCGACGTCTGCCCGACGACGCTCGCTGACATCAAGGGTGCGATCGGCAAGCTGCCAGCCAAGCAGCGCAAGCTGGTGA
>CAJBXY010000265.1 GCA_903959665.1 uncultured Solirubrobacterales bacterium
CGCCATTGCTCGCAAAGATCACAGGTGGCCTCAAAGCGCCGTTGTAGTTGTTGGCCATTGCATGACCGTACGCCCCCGTCGCAGGAACAACGACCAGATCTCCTGCAGCCGGCTGGTTTAGATCGGCGTCGCGGATCAAAATGTCACCCGATTCGCAGTGTTTTCCGACCAGATGGCAGGCGGTGCCGCCGCCGAAACGGTCGGCAATCTCTGCCTCATAGCGAGCGCCATAAAGCATCGGGCGAAGGTTGTCGGACATTCCTCCGTCAACGGCGACGTAGGTATCAACGTTCCGTTTGACCGACTCAACGCTGTAGAGGGTTACGCAACCGTTGGCGACCAGCGCGCGGCCTGGCTCATCGAGCAGGCGATGACCTGCCCCGAAAACGCTCTCCAGCGCACCCGCCTTGACCGCCGCGTATTCGGCGTAGCTGGGCGGCTGATCCTGCGCCGTGTAGGCAGCGGCAAGGCCGCCGCCAAGGTTGTAGGCCTTGAAGTCGCCAAGGCTGGCGAGGCTCTGCAGCGCGCCTTCGAATGGGGAGAGATCGAAGATCTGCGAACCGATGTGAAAGTGCAGCCCGGCGAGATTGAGCGAGTCGATCTGCTGGGCGCGGGCGATCGCAGCTGGAGCGTGCTCAAGGTCGAAGCCGAACTTCGTGTTCGGCCCGCCGGTTGAGATCGCCGGATGCGTGTCGGGGCTAACTCCGGGCGCAATCCGCAAGTAAACCCTCTGTTTCGCCGGGCCCTCGACGAGCCGCTCGAGCCGGTCTAGGTCACGAAGGTTGTCAACCACTATCGCGCCGATCCCACTCTCGACGGCGCGCTGCAGATCAAGCTCACTCTTTGCGTTGCCGTGCATTTGAATCTTCGCGGCTGGCACGCCGCCGGCCAGCGCTATCGCCAGCTCACCGGCTGAGGCGACGTCGCAGCCAAAGCCTTCTTCGGCAAAGAGTGCACAGACGGCAGCGCAGGGAAAGGCCTTCGAAGCGAAGATCAGCTCGTAGTCATCGCTCGCGTCGCCGAAGGCGGCTTGGAGGCCGCGGGCGCGGGCGCGCATGTCCTCTTCAGCGACGATGTAGGCGGGGGTACCGAACTCGGCCGCCAGCTCTACGACGTCGCAGCCGCCGACCTCGAGCCTTCCGAGCTCGTTAATTCTGCTCCCGATTGGGTAGACGTTCTCTAACAGTTCTGTTTCAGCCATCGGCGCGCATCATGCCACTCTGCGCAGGCAATGTGACCGAACCATGGCGACGGAAGACGACTGCCAGCCAGATCAGCGCGCCGATGATCATCGCGAGGCTCTGCAACTGCGGCAATGTCAAGCCGAGCGCCGCGATCTCGTTGCGGCGCAAGAACTCAACGAGGAAGCGCTCCAGCCCCGCCAGCAGCAGCCAAAGCGCAAACAAGACTCCTGGCCGCACGCGGTCGCGCAGGTTCCACAGCAGCCAGGCGATCAGGCCCATCACCAGCGTCTCGTAAATCGGCGTTGGGTGGACGGTCACTCCGGGCGCCGTCGGCACCGTGCCGTCTGGGTAGCCCATCGCCCATGGCCCGTCCCAAGCCTTGCCGTAGTCGCCGTCGCCCGAAAGCTGGCAGCCGATTCGGCCGATTGCGTAGCCGAGCGCGAGCGGCACGGCAGCGAGATCGAAGGTCGCCATGTCAAGGCAGCCACGCCAGCGCGCCCAGATGATCACGGCCAGCGCGCCGCCGGCTGCGCCTCCGTACCAGACCAACCCGGAGCCGGAGAAGAGGCTTCCGAGCACGTCGCCGTTGACCCGGTCGAGGTTTTCGACGATCCAGATCAGCCGCGCGCCGATCAGTCCACCGGCGAGCGCGGCGAAGATCGCTTCATAGGCCCAGTCGCCCGGCAACCCGCGCTCCAGGAGCCTGCGGTGGAGCACTGCGCCGCCCGCAAGGAAGGCGAGCGCAAACATTAGCCCGAAGGTCTTTACCGGTAGCCCGAAAAGATCGATCTCCGGCTGCATTGGAGAAAGGTTAGAGGTAGCTCATCGGGTTGGTCACTTGACCGTTGATCCGCACTTCGAAGTGGAGGTGGTCGCCGAAGCAGAGGCCTGTACAGCCGATGTAGCCGATCACTTGCCCCTTGCTGACGTTCTGGCCCACGGTCACCGCGTATCGCGACTGATGCGCGTAACAGGTCGAGAGCGAGGCGCTGTGGGCGACGCAGGTGTAGTTGCCGTAGCCGCCATTCATCGAGGCGACGCGAACGGTGCCGCTGTCGGCGGCGCGAATTGGCGTTCCGGCAGGAACGCCAATATCGATGCCGGGGTGGCATGACTCCCAGGAGCGACGCTCGCAGAATGGAGAGGTGATCGGCCCGTTGACCGGCCAGACCATCGATCCTGAACCTTGGCGGATCGGCCCACCGTTGACCAGCACGCCCTCAATC
>CAJBXY010000266.1 GCA_903959665.1 uncultured Solirubrobacterales bacterium
CCGCTGGCCGCGGACAACGCGCTCACCTTCCTGCTTGTACTCACTCTTACCCGCGTAGGGCGCCAGAACCGACTGCTGAGCCTCCTTGAACTGCAGGAAGAGCGGATCTTCATCGCTATCCCCCATCAGCAGCATCATGAAAGCCTGCGTGCCGACCGAGCCGACGCCAACGACCTTGCGCGCGAAGTCGGCGCGGCGATAACGGCTGATCACGATCCGACGGTCAGGCTCAAGCGTGTCGAGATAGTCGCTGTATGCCTTGTCGACGATCTTGTCGAGTTCCTTCACCATCCCAAGCGGTATCGGCACGACAATCGGCGGGTCGGCCTTGATCTTGAAGCCGGCATCGGTCTTTTCGGCAAAACGAGAGAGCGCGCCGAGGTTGGTCTTAGTTTCGGCCTTAGCGGCGATCTTGCCAATCCGCTTCTTCGCAGTGGCGTCGCCGGACTCATTAACAGCGCCAAGAATGTTTGACATGTCGGTGCGCTCGTACCAAACCTGCAGGAACGGCAACTCGGCAAGCTCGCTCATTCGCGCTTGATACCTCGCCGCAGTCGCCTGCGCAGCGTTCCGCGCCTCACTTGCTTTGAGGCCATTGTCGCGGGCTGAGATCGTGATGCTGGCGACGAGCCGCTTTAGATCCCACTCGAACGAGGCCGGCAGCGTCTCATCAAAGTCGTTCAGGTCGAAGACGAGGCTGCGGTCGGGAGCGGCGTAGGTGCCGAAGTTGAGCAGGTGAGCGTCACCGCAGCACTGCGCGCGCATCTCCGTGGTTGGCGTGTGGGCTAGGTCCCAGGCCATGATTCCAGCGCCGCCTCGGTAAAAGGTGCCTGGTGAGACGAGCATCCGGCCGTAGCGGATTGGAACGAGGTCGGGCACGCGCTGAGCAGCCTGCGCTTCGAGCGTTGCGACCGGGTCGGGGCGGTCTGCAGGGGCGCTCCACTCGGCGTGGGCGCTGCGGGGAACAGACTTGCGCAGCTCCTTGCCGGCCTCGTACTTGGCTTCAGTGACGGGCGAGGAAGAGGTCGGCTCTTCGATCTCCTCTTTCTTCTTCTTTGCCATCTCGTTCAGCCCCCAAACCGGAATCGAATTAGCGCTGCGACGGCGCCGAAGCCGTCGCGCCATGTGATCTTCTTGCCCTCTTCGTAGGTACGACCGTAGTACGAAATTGCCACTTCGAACAGGCGAATGTTCTTATGCCGCAGAACCTTGGCCGTAACTTCGGGCTCAAAGGCGAAATCGTTCGAGACGAGCTTGATCGAACGGATCAGCTTGCCGTCGAAGGCCTTGTAGCCAACCTCCATGTCGCTGATCGTCGTGTTGTAGAGAATGTTCGTCAGCAGCGAGAGAAAGCGATTGCCTGCGTAGTGCCAGAAGAGGTGCGCGCGCTGCGTCTCGCCGCCACGGAAGCGGGTTCCGTAAACAACGTCGGCAACACCGTCAAAGAGCGGCGCCAGAAGCTTTGGAATGTCCGACGGGTCGTACTCAAGGTCGGCGTCCTGAATCATCACGAAGTCGCCGGTCGAGGCATTGATGCCGGTCCGCACGGCGGCGCCCTTGCCTTGGTTGCGCTCGTGAACTATCAGCCGCAGGCCGGGGATCTCTGATTCAAGGCCACCGACAATCTCCACCGTCTCATCGATCGAACCGTCGTCAACGACGAGAATCTCAGCGTCGAAATCAAGCTCCGTCAGTCGGCGCAAAACCTGCTCTATGGTCCGCGCCTCGTTGTAGGCCGGGACAATCACGGTGACGCGCATTTGATCCTCTTCGTGCTTGGTCGCTGACGGTCTTGGCGGAACAGGACAAGCCAACGATCCGCCAGCTTCCCTAAATAGCGGGGGCGGGATTCGAACCCGCGACCTTCGGGTTATGAGCCCGACGAGCTACCAGACTGCTCCACCCCGCGACGTGCTGCGTAGGCTAGCAGTGATGTGAACGCGGCGCAGGGGGTGAAATCAGACGACCGCGACGCGCGCGATCGTCGTTGCCGACTGGTAATAGATGTCGCGGCCGAAGCCCGGCGCTGGAAAGAGGAAGCCCTGGCAGGGCGACGGCACGTCAACGCGCGCTTTGTCGGCGCCGCTGTCGAGGTCAAGCACGACGAGCTGATCGTTACCGAGCGCAACGCCGCTCTTTCGCACCAGCGCGAACTTGCCCAGCGCCTGAAGAACCGGGCGAGTGATTCGGCGCACCAGCGGGCGGCGCATCCACTGCGGCTGATTCCAGTCCTGAACTACCAGCTCACGCGTGTCCGGGTAGAGAATCAGATGGCCAGCGTGGGCAAAGCCGTCGCGCCGCCAGAGCTCCTCCATCGTGTCGCCGACGAGGCGCCAGGCGCGCAGCACTGCGTTGCCGGCGTCGTAGGCGATCACAACGCCACCGACCGGATCCCAAGCCGGTGGGTTCGATTCGGTGCCGTAGGGCAGGCCGCTGATCTCGGTTGAATCGATCTTTGAAGCGTCGTCGCGCCGCGCCCACCAGAGGCGCACAGGGTCAGGGGCTGTGCCGCAATCGCGCATCGTCACGTCGGTGTCGTTCTGGCCGTTGTCCATCCAAAGCACGTGCTCGTCGGTGATCACTGGATCCCAGCCGAAGCTACGCCCGGGCGCCGGGCCGTACGACGGCTGCCAGTCATCGTCAACGACGATCTTGCCTGCCTCGCGATCGAGGTGGAGGCGGAAGACCTTCGTTGTGCCGATCACGATCACCTTCTCTCCGTCGCTGCAGAGCCTGCCAATCGACGGCTCGGGCAGCGTAAGCGGCTCGGCGACCGGTAGCAGAGTGATCGGGTCGAGGATCGAAACGGTCGATGGCGCAAGCCCGGCCGGGGCGTCGCAGTCCTTCGTCACCAATTCGCCGCCGTTCAAGATCACAAACGAATTGTGGGGGCGGGCGACAGGCAGCCGATGCGAGGCGAGGACTTCAAGCTCAGGCGTTAGCCGATGCGCCCAGCCGCCGAAGACCATGTAGATGTCGCCGTTGGCGTGGCAGCCAATGCCGCCAGGCCAGTAGGGGCCGCCGGGCAGCTTCGGCGTTGAGGCCGTCACTTCAAGCGTGATTGGGTCGAGCTTCTCGGTCCAGCCGCGCACAGGCGCCGACTGCGCACCGCCGGTCCATGGCATCTCGTGCCGGAGTGTGTAGAGCTCGCCTTCGTTGCGGCGGATCACCATGTCGCTGGCGAACGCGTCCTTCACCGCGGTTACCTCGAGCCGCTCGCCGGGCTGAATGGCAAGGCCGCTTTGGCCGCCAACGCAGCACCAGCGCAGCGAGCCGCCGTCCTCGCTGCTCCAAGGCGTTGGCCAGTACTGGCCAACTTCATCGACGGGAATCTGCGCTTGATCGGTCATCGGCCAGCGAGGC
>CAJBXY010000267.1 GCA_903959665.1 uncultured Solirubrobacterales bacterium
GAACCGTCATCAAGCAGGAGCGCCTGAAGCCGGTCGCCGTCGCCGATCAGCTCGGTTACGCGAGCGCCAAGCTTCACTTCAACGCCCTCTTCGCGCTGGAGGTCAACAAGCCATTGCGCCAGCTCGGGATGGAGCGCCCGCGCCAGCGGCAGAGGCTCAGCTTCGATCAGAGTGACTTCGGCGCCGTGGCCGATCGCCGTGGCCGCGACCTCCTGACCGATCAGGCCGGCGCCGAGTACGACGAGGCGCTTGCCTGGCCGGAGCACGCCGCGCAAGCGGATCGCGTCGTCGAGCGTGCGCAAGGAGTGGATGTTTCCGTATTGCTCACTTCCTGGAAGCTGCCGGGCGCGGCTGCCGGTGGCGATCACAAGATGCTCGTAATCAACCTCGGCGCCCGATTCGAGCAGCAGCTTGCGCTGCTCAACGTCGAGGCCGGCGGCGCCGTCGCCGAGCAGCAGCTCAATGCCTTGCTCTTCGTACCAATCGGCTGAGCGAAAGGAGATTTCGGCCTGCTCCTTCTCGCCGGCGAGCAAGGCCTTCGAGAGCGGCGGCCTGTCGTAGGGCGGGTGAGCTTCGTTGCTGACGATTTTGAGCGCGCCCTCGTACCCACCTTGGCGTAGTGCCTCGGCGCAGCGCTGAGCCGCGAGGCCGCCGCCAGCGATCACGACGCCCGCACTCATTGCGGCGCACCTGCCGACTCTGGAGCGGGCTGCGCGGGGCGCACGCGGGGCGCAGGCTTCGGGTCACCCGGCAGCACGCGGCGCAGGAAGAGGAAGACGATCGGGATGCCTGTCGCGAGCAGGATGACGCGCATCCAGAGCTGGCTGGCGTCGGTTCCGGCGCCGAGCGTGTGAATCACGGCGAGCGCCCAAACGAGGATCGTGGCGCGGTGGATCGTGCGCCAGCGCCTTGCGCCAAACCAGCGGCGAGCGTAGAAGCTGAGGCCAAGGAATGCGGCGCTCCAGCCGGCGATGATGCCGAGGCCGGTGTAGAACGGGCGGTAGTCGATCGTGAACGGAATTGCGATCTGCGAGAGCGTTGGGTGCAGGTAGGAATCGCCAAGCAGCGTTATGCCGTGGATAGCGATTGCGATCAATCCGGCGAGCGCGGTTGATTCGTGAACCGCCAGCAGCTGGCGCTTGGCGCCAGGCTTGCGTGGCAGGCCGTTGGCCATCATCAGGCCGATGATCACCGAGATTGAGATCGCGAGCAGGGCCACGATTCCCGACGATCGCGAGGCCAGCCACCAGCCGTATTCAAGTGGGTCAGGCCCGTTCATCGGTTCGCGTTCGTGTTCTTAGTAGAAGGGAGTGTGATTTTCACGCGCGGCGCAGCTTCGAGCTGGCCGATCCGCGTGACCGTGCCGTCTTCGTCAACAATAATGCCGCCGAAGCGGGACAGCACGACCGGGGCAGCCGCCGGCCCCTTGAGCAGCGCAACTTTGGCGAGCGTTTCGGCCTCAACTGCGGTCGGCGCTGCGGCGGTTGCGGCAACGAGCCCTGTGAAGGCGGGTTGCCCGCTCGATGGATCGATCAGATGGTGTGCGCTCTTTCCTTCGGCGTTGCGCCAGATCCGCGAGTTGAGCCCTGAGGTTGCTACGGCGCCGCCGCGAACGGTCATCGTTTCAATCTGACCGTCACCGAACGCTCCGAGCACCTGGACTTCGCGCTCGGCTCCTGAAGTGCCGCCAATCCTGACGTCGCCGCCACAGTCAACAGCCCAAGTTTTAAAGCCGGCCAGAAGCTCGCCGGCCAGGTCGGCAGCGTGGCCTTTGCCGGTGCCGCCGGTGTCGATCCGAACGCCGCGCGGGCGGCGGATCAAGCCGGCCTCTTCGTCAACGGTGA
>CAJBXY010000268.1 GCA_903959665.1 uncultured Solirubrobacterales bacterium
GACGTGCTGATCGCCGCCGTGGGTCGGCCACGAATGGTCGATGAGAGCTTCGTGAAGCCGGGCGCCGTCGTGATCGACGTTGGCATCAATCGCGTCGACGACGTGCTCTGCGGCGACGTCGACTTCGACGCAGTCAGCTCGGTTGCCGGCGCGATTACGCCGGTCCCCGGGGGCGTTGGCCCGATGACTATCGCTTGCCTGCTTGACAACACAGTGATCGCAGCGCGGATGGCGGCCGAGCAGGCGTGAAACACGTCCGCGTCGCCGAGTGGGCCGTCCTCGCCGGGGCGATCGGGATCCTGATAACGCTTTGGCAGCCGTGGTTCTCTTACGCAGTGACGCTCGAAATGTTCCCGCCGCGCGAGATCACGCTCACAGTCACGGGCTGGGACGGGCTCGGCTGGCTGATGGTGACGATGCTGATCATTAGCGCCGTGCTCGGAATTGGCCTCTTTCTAACTTTCGCGATCGGCGCCGGCGACGCGGCTACGTTGCCGTTCGGCGCGACGCTCGGGGCAGTTGCGATCCCGACCTTGATTGCGCTCCTGATCGTGCTGCTCAGCCGCCCGGGCTTAGGGCTTGATCTTCCCGCCTGGGGGGTGGGGATCGAACCGGCCGGTTGGATTGGAGCTGCGTCAATGGTTCTGCTCACTGCAGGCTCACTGGTTTCAATCCGCAGCGAACGAACAGACGGCCGCTCTCGCGCCTACAGCCCGCCGCCGCCGCGACCGGCGCCGCCCGGCGAACCGGCCGATACCGCAGCGTCGTAGAATGGTGCGGCCGATGATCGACCGCGATGAACTCCTCCACGTTGCGCGCCTTGCGCGGCTCGCGCTCCACGAGGACGAGCTCGAAACGACCGCCGCCGAACTCTCATCGATCCTCGGTCACGTGGCAGCGATCGATCAGCTCGATCTAGACGGCGTTGAGCCGACCGCCCACATCGGCGACGTCTCCGACTCGCTCCGCGCCGACCAGCCGCGCCCGTCACTTGCGCGTGAAGTCGCGCTGGCCCCGGCGCCGGCAGTTCGCGATGACGGTTTCCTCGTCCCTAGCCCGCAGGGCGAGTAGATGGCCTCCGACATTGGCGCGCTGAGTGCCGCCGCCGCGGCCGCTGCGATCGCAGACGGGGGGCTAGCGCGCGACGAGCTGTTCGAGCATTACCGCGCCCGCGCCGCCGCCGATCAGCTGAACGCGTTCACCTGGGTCGCCGAGGCCGAGCCAGGCGCTGTCGACGGGCCACTCGGCGGCGTCCCGCTCGCAGTCAAAGACCTCTTCTGCACCGAGGGCATTCCCAGCCAGGCCGGCTCAAAGATCCTCGCCGGCTACTGCCCGCCGTACACGGCGACCGCCGTCGCAAACCTCGAAGCAGCCGGCGCGCCGCTGCTCGGCAAGACCAACCAGGACGAGTTTGCGATGGGCTCGTCGAACGAGAACTCTGCCTACGGGCCGGTGCTGAACCCTTGGGATCACGGCCGCGTTCCCGGCGGGTCCTCAGGCGGAAGCGCTGCAGCGGTCGCCGGCGGGCTTGCTCCTTGGGCGCTCGGAACTGACACCGGCGGCTCGATCCGCCAGCCGGCCGCGCTCTGCGGCATCGTTGGCCTCAAGCCGACCTATGGCGCCGTTTCGCGCTACGGCATGATCGCCTTCGCCTCGTCGCTCGACAGCGCCGGCCCGCTAACCCGCGATGTGACCGACGCCGCACTCTGCTACCGCCACCTTGTCGGCCGAGATAGCGCCGACGCAACCTCCGTTGCGTTCCCTGAGCCGATCGAGATTCCCAGCAGCGAGCGGCTAGATGGAGTGAAGCTCGCGGTGCCGACGGCGCTCGTCGAAGGAGAGGGGATCGAACCCGGTGTGCGCGCGTCGTTTGAGGCGGCGCTCGAAACGGCGCGTGGCCTAGGCGCCACGATTATCAGTTGCGAAATTCCAAGTGCGCCCTACGCGCTGAGCGCCTACTACGTGATTGCACCTGCAGAGGCCTCCTCGAACCTCTCTCGTTTCGATGGAGTCCGCTACGGACTGCGTGTCGAGCAGGCCCACCTCGACGAGATGTACACCGAAACCCGCCACGATGGTTTCGGCGCTGAGGTGAAGCGCCGAATCCTGATTGGCACCTATGCCCTCTCGTCGGGTTACTACGACGCCTACTACGGCCGCGCGCAGCGAGTTCGGACCGTTGTTGCGCAGGATCTCGCCTCGATCTTCGAGCAGGCCGACATGATTGTCACGCCGACCAGTCCAACTGTTGCCTTCGGCCTCGGTGAGCGCACAGCCGACCCGCTTTCGATGTACCTCAGCGACCTCTTTACGATCCCGATGTCGCTCGCGGGGACGCCGGCGATCTCAATCCCCTCGGGCCTGAGCGAAGGGCTTCCAGTGGGCTTGCAGATCTGCGGGCCGGCATTCAGCGAGAACCGGATTCTCAGCGCCGCGCACGCGCTTGAGCAGGCAATCGGCTTCGACGGTTCGGTCACGTGGGGGAGCGACTGATGGCCGGCGCAGAGTTGGAGCCTGTAATTGGCCTTGAAATTCACGTGCAGCTGCGGACCGCGACAAAGATGTTCTGTGGCTGCGCGCTCGGTTTCGGCGAACCGCCAAACACGCGCACCTGCCCTGTCTGCCTTGGCCTCCCAGGCGCGCTTCCGGTCGCCAACGCCGAGGCGATTCATTACGGCCTGATGATCGGCATGGCGCTGGAATCAGAGCTGGCACCAATCTCAACCTTCCATCGCAAGAACTACTTCTACCCCGACCTGCCGAAGGGCTACCAGATCAGCCAATTTGACCTTCCGCTCTGCTCAGGCGGCAAGCTCGGCGAGGTCAACATTCACCGCGTCCACATCGAGGAAGACGCGGCGAAGCTGAACCACGCCGGCGCCAGCGGCAGGATCGAGGGCGCCGACAGCTCGATCGTCGATTTCAATCGCGGCGGCACGCCGCTCGCAGAGATCGTCACCGAGCCGGAGCTCGGTTCAGCGGAGCAGGCAGGCGAATGGCTTCGCTTGCTACGAACGACGCTACGGACGCTAGGCGTCAGCGACGTCAACATGGAGGAAGGCTCGCTGCGCTGCGACGCCAACATCTCTCTGCGGCCGGTCGGCACAGATCAGCTCGGCACGAAGACCGAACTGAAGAACATGAACTCGTTCCGTTTCATCGAGCGAGGCATTCGCGCCGAGGTTGATCGCCAACGCGCAATTATTGAGGCGGGGGAGACCGTCACTCAGGAGACGCTTCACTTCGATCCGAAGAGCGAGTCGATCACTTCGCTGCGCTCGAAGGAAGAGGCCCACGATTACCGCTACTTCCCAGAGCCCGATCTGCCTCCGGTGATGATTACCGGCGAGATGCTCGCCCGCGCGTCGGCAGCGCTTCCCGAACTGCCCGCTGCACGCGAGCTGCGCTACATCGAGGCGCTCTCGCTCAGCCCCGAGAGCGCGCGGCTTTTCGCTTGGCGTGCCGAGCTGGCCGACTATTTCGATGCCGTCTGCGCCGCCGATAAGTCGCTTGACCGTCAGCTCGCAGCGAACTGGGTGACCGAGCTACAGGGTCGGCTCGGCGAAGAGGAGGCTGAGGATTCGAAGGTGACTGCGGCGGCGCTCGCGCAGCTAGCGGCGATGGTCGCTTCGTCCCAGATCAATCAGGGCGGCGCTAAGCAGGTGCTCGACCAACTTGTGGCGGCCGGCGGCGACCCTGCGGCGATCGTCGCCGATCAAGGGCTCGAGGCCGTTGGCGGCGCCGACGAACTGGCGCCGATCGTCGCAGCGGCGCTCGAAGCCAACCCTGAGCTAACCGAGCGACTGCGCGGCGGTGACATGAAGCCGATCGGTGTGATCATCGGTGAGGTTATGAAGCAGACGCGCGGGCGCGCCGACGGCAAAGAGGTCACCGCGCTGGTGCGCGAGCAGCTCGGCCTTTCGTAAGCGGCCGCCCTGCTCGTAGACTGAAGCAATGGCTGGCGGCGGCTACCTAGTTATCGCGTTCTGCTTCGGTTTGGCCGGAGGGATCGTCGGCAGGATCAAGGGTGGTTCGTTCGTGATCTGGTTCGTGATCAGCTTCCTGATCCCCTTCTTCGGCCTGCTGGCGGCGATCTTCATGCGCGTCGAAGCGACCGAGCCGCGGCGCCAATGCCCCGGTTGCGGCAAGGTGGTTCCAGCCCATGACGCACTCTGCACACGCTGCGGCAGCGAGCTCTATCTGCCGCCAGAAGAGGAGCTGCTGCCGTCGAAATACACCGAAAGGCTCCACGGAAAGTAGGCCAAAGCGCGCTCTCGGGCGTGGCGCTGCAACGCTGGGAGGGTCGTAAATCGCTGTTAGAATCTGCGATTCGGCCAGTCCGGCCGCAAAACCTCGAACCGGGAAAGGAACGACCGCCAATGCGCGCAGTAGACGCAATCATGGAATGCCTTAAGGCTGAGGGCGTCGAAGTCGTATTCGGCCTTCCCGGAGGAGCCAACCTGCCGACCTACGACGCCTTTGTCGACTCGGAGATCAAACACATCCTCGTCCGCCACGAAGCCGGCGGCGGCCATGCCGCTGAGGGCTACGCGAAGGCGACCGGCAAGGTTGGCGTAGCCTTTGGCACGTCAGGGCCGGGAGCGACCAACCTCGTCACGCCGATCGTTGACGCGATGATGGATTCGGTTCCGGTCGTCTTCATGACCGGCCAGATCCGCAGCGACCTGCTCGGCACCGACGGTTTTCAGGAGGCCGACACGATCGGGATCACGATGCCCGGCGTGAAGCACTCCTTCATGGTCACCGACGCCGAGGACATCCCTCGCACAATTCACGAAGCCTTCTACATCGCTCGCAGTGGCCGCCCGGGCCCTGTCGTCGTCGACATCCCGGTTGACGTCTCCCGCGCCGAGATCGACTACGAGCCGGTGACCGCAGTTTCGCTGCCTGGCTACCAACCCAACGTTGAAGGAAACGCGAAGCAGATTCGCCAGGCCGCGAAAGCACTCGCCGCGGCGAAACGGCCTGTGCTCTACGTCGGCGGAGGCGTCGTCCTTGGCAACGCATCCGAGGAGCTGCGCGCACTCGCCGCAAGTGACCGCTTCCCTGTCACCAGCACGCTGATGGGGCTCGGTTCATTTCCGTCCGAAGGGCCGCAGTGGCTCGGCATGCTCGGCATGCATGGCACGCGCGCGGCCAACTACTCGATGGATCAGGCCGACCTCATCTGCGCGATCGGCGCACGCTTCGACGACCGCATCACCGGCAAGCTCGACGAGTTCGCGCCGCACGCCAAGTTCATCCACATCGACGTCGATCCGGCCGAAATCTCAAAGAACGTGCCGGCTCACATTCCGATTGTCGGCGACGTCAAAGCGATCCTGCCGCGGCTGACCTCCGAGTACCGCGCGATCGGCGCCGATTCTTCGCGACTGGACGATTGGCTCGTCAAGATCGAAGCGTGGAAGAAAGAGTTCCCGCTCGGCTATAGCGACACCGATGACAATGAAATCCGGCCGCAGTACATGGTTGAAGCTGTCTACGAAGCAACCGGCGGCAACGCGATCATCTGCTCCGACGTCGGTCAGCACCAGATGTGGACGGCGCAGTACTACCACTTCCCCGAGCCGCGCCGCTGGATCAATTCTGGCGGTCTCGGCACGATGGGATTTGGCCTTCCGGCGGCGATGGGGGCGAAGGTCGGCTGCCCAGATCAGGACGTCGTCTTGATCGCTGGCGATGGTTCGATCCAGATGAACATGCAGGAGCTGGCTGCCTGCTCGCAGGAGGGCATCGACGTCAAGGTGCTGATCATGAATAACGGTTGCCTCGGGATGGTTCGCCAGTGGCAGGAGCTGTTCTGGGAGAAGCGCTACTCGCACGTCGACATGGGCGACTACCCCGATTTCGTCAAGCTCGCCGAGGCCTATGGCGCGACCGGTATTCGCTTGACCGACAAGTCGACCCTGGTTGAGGACATCCGCGCTGCGATCGCGACACCAGGCCCAGTTGTCGTTGACGTTCGAGTGACCGAAGAAGAGAATGTCTACCCAATGATCTCGCCCGGCATGCCGGCTCGCGACATGGTCGGCTGATGAGCGCCGACGGCGGAACATCGGAAACGCTGAGCCTCGATCAGCTCCATGCCAGCGTCGGCGTGCGTAGCGGGCGAAAGCACGTTCTTTCAATCCTGGTTGAGAACAAGCCTGGCGTCTTGACGCGCGTCGCAGGGCTCTTCACGCGTCGCGGTTTCAACATTGACACGCTCGCCGTCGGGCCAACGGATGACGACGCTATTTCGCGCATCACACTGACCGTCGACGGTGCGGTTCACCCGATCGATCAGGTGACTAAGCAGCTCCACAAACTTGTCAACGTGATCAAGATCCGTGACCTCGAACCCAGCGACAGCCTTGCTCGCGAGCTGGCGCTCTTCAAGGTCACCGTTGACGGACCCCAGCGCGCTGAAGTGATGCAGATCTGCGACATCTTCCGCGGCAAGGTCGTCGACGTGAGTAAGGAGTCGGTGATCTTTGAGGTAACCGGCACGACCGAGAAGATCACGGCTTTCGACGAGATGCTGAAGCCATTTGGGCTCGTCGAGATGATGCGCACCGGCGAGATCGCGATCGCGCGCGGTCGCGACGAAACCTAAGGCTCAGAGCAGTCCAAACGGCCGCTGTGATCCGTATATAGAGCGAATGCCGCAAACCAGATCGCAAGCTCAAGGAGCCTTTGCCCTCACCGCTGCAGACTACGAGCGGTTACTCGCGCACGTCGCCGCCGCGGTGAAGGACGCGCGGCGTGGCAATCAGGAGCAGGTGGTGGCGGCGGTCAGCGTTGCTTTGGGCGCTGCGACCGACCCGGCAGCCGTTGTATTTGCCTCACGCGCCGCCGACGAAGATTGGTTCTGCTTTGAACAGCCCGAGCGCGGCCGCGCCGCGCTCGCCACGCTCGGCTGCGCCACACGGCTTGAGGCGGTGGGATCTAAACGGTTTGAAGCGGTGGCGAACCTTTGGAACGATCTCGCCCGTAACGCGCGCAGTGATTCGCCGTCCGGCCTGGCCGGCGGCGGGCCGGTCGTAGTCGGTGGATTTGCCTTCGCCGACGATGGTGGCAGCGCGCCCCACTGGGCTGGCTTCGAGCCCGCTTCGCTGGTTCTTCCGGAGGTCTCGATTTCGCGGCGGGGCGACGAAGTTTCGATGACGCTCAGCACAGTCGTCGCCGCCGACGACGACCCACAGCAGGTTGCCGAGAGGATGGCGGCGCGCGCTGGAGCGCTAGAGCAGCGACCATTGCCGCTGCTTGACCCCGACCCGTCACACAGCAGTCGCGTCGTCGGCACGATGCCTCCAGAACACTACGAGGAGGCAGTCGCTCACGCGGTCGATCGAATCAGAGCGGGAGGGCTTGAGAAGGTCGTGCTCGCGCGCGAAGTCCAGATCCACTCAGCGCAGCCGTTCTCTGCGCCGGCAATCTTCGGAGTTCTTCGCGAAGCGTTCAGCGGCTGCCACGTTTTCGCGGTCGGTCGCGGCGATCAGACGCTGATCGCCGCCAGCCCGGAGCTGCTCGTGCGCCGCGAGGGGATGCGCGCCGCAACGCTCGCGCTTGCCGGATCGACCCGCCGCAGCGCCGATCCGGCCGTCGATAGTCACCTTGGCGAGCAGTTGCTGCGCTCGGTCAAGGACCGAGAGGAGCAGGAGATCGTTGTCCGCAGGATCGTCCAAACGCTTAAGCCATTGAGCGTCTGGGTGACCGCTCCTGAAGAGCCTGTGATTGCGAAGATGGCGAACATTCAGCACCTCGCTACGCCGATCCGCGCCCAGCTGCGCGAGCAGATTGGGGCGATCGAACTCGCCGGCGCGCTCCACCCGACGCCTGCCGTTGGCGGCGAACCCCACGATGTCGCTGCGCCGCTGATTCCGGCACTGGAAGGGCTCGATCGAGGCTGGTACGCGGGCCCGGTCGGTTGGACCGACCTGAACGGTGATGGTGAGTTCTGCGTTGCGTTGCGTTGCGCGCTGCTCGGCGGAAATGTCGCGCGCTGCTACGCCGGTGTGGGTGTTGTCAGCGGCTCCGACCCGGCCGCCGAGCTAGCAGAAACCGAAGTGAAGCTGGCCGCGCTGCTGCCGGTCCTTGCCTCCTAGCGAGCCAGCGCTACTGCGACCGCCTGCCAAAGCTGGCGATGGAGCTCAACGTTGGCGTCGCGATCTGTGCGCAGATGAATCAGCTGCGTGCCGTCGCTGTTGACGCTGTAGTCGAGCGCCGCCGCAAACTCTTCGAGCGATGAAGGCGCGAGAAGGTGAAGCCCAAACGCTGCCGCTGCGCCTTCAATGTTCAGCCCGGTCGGCGTCAACACATGCTGTTCGTAGAAGGACTGGTGCTCTGAAACATCGAGAAAGTCGAAGATGCCGCCACCGTCGTTGTCGACCAACACAATCGTCAGTGGCGCAGCTAAGCGCCGCGCGTTAAGCAACGAGCCAATGTCATGGGCGAAGGCGACATCGCCGATCAGTAGAACGGTTGGTCCTTCGCTGGCGGCGGCAACGCCATAAGCGGTTGCGATAGTTCCGTCGATTCCGTTGGCGCCGCGGTTGCTCAGCACGCGCAGCGGCGCCTCGCGGTTGGGAAAGAACGACTCGACGTCGCGAATCGGCATCGATGAGGCGACGACCAGCGTTGCGTCGGCCGGGAGCTGGGCGCCGAGCTGGCGCGCGAGCGCCGGTTCGCTTACTTGGTCGCCGAGCAGCTCGTCGATCGCTTCGTTTGCGAAAGCGTCGGCTTGCTGCCAGCCGGCCGCCCAAGCGGGATCGGCGGGCGCGCAATCGGCGGCCAGCAGCTCGAGCACGGCGGCTGGCTGCGCCGCCAGCACTAGGTCGGTCCGCTGCGAAGGGTCCTGCCAGGCCATTTCGGGGTCGATCAGCACCTCAACTGCGTCGAGCTGCTCAAGCCAGCTGCGCAGCGGCTTGGAGGTAGGCATGTCGCCAAAACGGAGCACGGCCGTCGGCTGCGCACTCAGCGCCAGCGGTGCGGCGCGCAGGAGCGCGTCGTAGTGCGCGATTGAGTGCACCGAGCTGCGCGCGCCACTTAGCGGGTCGGCGAGGATCGGCCAGCCGCTTGCAGCGCTGAAGGCTTCGGTTGCCGCAGTCAGACGAGGCCCGTTCAGCCCACCTTCGACCCGCCCGGCAACGATCACTCCCTGGGGGGCAGATGCGACGATTGGAGCGAGCATCTCGGCTGCGAGCAGAGGGTCGCCAAACGAGTCAACGCGCGCGGTCCACGGTCGACGGTCGCTTCGTCCGAGTTCGAAGCTGGTTGGCTCCGGCAGCGGCGTTGGAGGGAGCAACGGTTCGCGCAGCGGGAAATTTAGGTGGACGGGGCCGCGGCGTTGACCGAGCGACGTCCACGTGGCGCGGCAGGCGAGCGAGCGAATCCAGCGGGCGCTTTGCTCGGTCAAGCGATCAACCCCAACCTCGGTGAACGAGAGAACGTTGTCGCCGTAGAGCTTGATTTGATCGATCGTCTGACCGGCGCCGATTCCGCGCAGCTCGGGCGGACGGTCGGAGCTGCAGACGATCAGCGGCACGCGCGCTTCGTAGGCCTCGATCACCGCGGGCAGGTAGTTTGCTGCCGCGGTGCCGGAGGTGCAGGCGAGAACCGCTGGTCGGCCGGTTGCCTTCGCTAGGCCGAGCGCGAAGAAGCCGGCCGAGCGCTCGTCGATCTGCGAATAGACCGGGAAGCCACCGTCGGCGGTCAGGGCTGCAACCAAAGGCGTCGAGCGAGAGCCTGGCGACGTTACTGCGCCGCAGACGCCGCAGCGGGCCAGCTCGTCGCAGAATGCGCGCAGGAGCAGGTGGCTGTCGTTGGTGGCGGTCATGATGGCTCTAACGATGGATACGGTTCTTCTTCTACACGGGTTTGCTGCCACCGCCGGCGCTTGGGACGCCTTCAGCGAGCAGCTAGACCACGAACGCTACCGGCCGCTGGCCGCCGATCTGAGAGGACACGGCCAGAATCGCTCTGCACGCCCGATCTCGTTCGAACTTTGCGTCGCCGATCTGCTTGAGCTTGCACCCGCACGGTTCAGCGTTGTTGGCTACTCGCTCGGTGGCCGAATCGCTCTACAGCTCGCGTTGGCAGCGCCGGAAAGAGTTGATCGGCTGGTCTTGGTTTCAACCACAGCCGGGATTGAGCAGTCCGACGAGCGCGAAGCTCGGCTCGTGGCCGATCTCGCCCTCGCCGACGAACTCGAAGCCGAACCGATTGACCAGTTCGCCGATTCATGGCTTCGCGGGCCGCTCTTCTGTGACGACGACGCCGAGGTGAATGAGGCCGCGCGGAGAGAGATCTTGAAGAACTCGCCAGAGGATTTGGCCTGCGCGCTGCGGGCACTGAGCGTCGGTCGGATGGAGCCGCTCTGGGCGCGCCTTGGTGAGCTGTCGATGCCGACGACCGTGGTCGCCGGAGCGCTAGATCTACGCTACGTCGCGCTCGCCGAACGGCTGAGTCGTTCTATTGCGCAGGCCGAACTTGCGATCATCGACGCGGCCGGCCACGCGCTGGCGCGGAGTGCGCCCAGCCAGCTCGCGGAGCTGCTTTAGAGCGCGATCAAGCCTCGGCCGGGCCGACGCCGAGCCCCGATCCAAGCGGCACTGTGATCGCTCCGTCGCTGGCTGCCAGCAGCCCTCCGTCGAAGCCTTCGAAGCGATCGAGCGTCGCCAGCCCGCAGGGAAGCTCTACGCGCAGCGCCGCCGCAGCGTGTAGCGCTGCCGCAACCCCTATCGGCCCGTCGAGCATCGATGCGATGTAGACATCGGAGCCGCTGCTGCGAGCTAGCGCCGCCTGCGCCAGTAGCGCCGACACGCCGCCGGCGCGCCCAAGTTTCAGGCAGACGGCGTCGGCCACGCCGCTAACGAGTGCGCCGCTCTGAGCGACGCTCTCATCGATCGCGATCGGCGTGTTAGTGCGCGCGCGCAGCAGCTCAATCTGTTCCAGCCCGGAAACCGGCTCTTCGGCGAGCGCAACTGCGAAGGGCTCAAGCGCCGTGAGTGCGGCGACCGCCTGCTCGACCGTCCAGGCGCCGTTGGCGTCGATTCGAATACTCACGCTGGGGCCGATCGCAATGCGGATCGCCTCAAGCCGCTCAACGTCATCGTTGGTTCCGACCTTCACCTTCAGCGTCGTAAAGCCGGCCGCGACGGCGCTCTGGGCTTGCTCGGCGGCGGCCTGCGGAGCGTCTGCGCCGATGACGGCGTTTACGGGCACCCGCGCCAGCGGCTCGGCAGTCAATAGCGACGCTAGCGGCGCGCCTTCGCGCTGCCCTGCCAAGTCCCACAGCGCGGTGTCAACAGCCGCTAGCGCCTGAGCTAGCGGATCGGCGCTGCGCGCCGCTTCCAGCAGCTGCGCTCCCGTAGCGCTCTTCGGTGCCTCTTCGATCGCTCTCAGTTGGCGCTCCAGCGCGGCAACGCAGTGCTCGGCGCTAACGCCATCGAACTGCTCGAGCGGCGCCGCCTCTCCCCAGCCGATCAGGCCGTGCTCGCCCTCCAAACAGACGAGCATCAGTTCACGCTCTGCGATCGTCTCATTGGCGCTCACGAGCGGCTCGCTCAGCGTCAGCGTGACCCGTTCAAGATTGGCCTTCATCGCTAATTGAGCAGCAGGCCGATTGTTAGCAGGACGCAGAAAGCCAGCTCAAGCAAACCGGCCCGCGCCAGCGCGCCGTTGAGCGTAGGGCCGTCGGTGTGCGAGCTGACAGTTTGGACGAGCGCAAATGCGATCGGGGCGGTCAGAAGCACGAGCGCCGGCCATGCGTTGAAGGAGCCAACGAGCGACGGCGCCAGGGCGGTCGGGTAGGCGAGGACGATCATTGCGGCGAAAAGCTTGCGCGTGTTGGCCCGCCCGAGCCGCACGGCGAGCGTCTTCTTGCCCGCCCGCCGGTCGGTGTCAAGGTCACGAACGTTGTTGACGACGAGAATCGCCGAAGCCAGCAGCCCGACCGGAACTGCGAGCACGAAAGCCTCCCATTCGAGCGATTGGCGCTGAACAAAATATGAGCCGGTGACGGCGACGATGCCGAAGAACGTGAAGACGAAGAGCTCGCCGAAGCCTTCATAGCCGTACGGCCTCGGGCCGCCGGTGTAAAGCACGCCGGCAAGA
>CAJBXY010000269.1 GCA_903959665.1 uncultured Solirubrobacterales bacterium
ACGACGGCGATCGGAACGCTGGTGCCGATCATCAGCGACGCCGGCGAGATGCGCACTCGCTTCGGCACATATCTGCTCGGCGCCGGTGCGATCGGCGAGTTCGGGCCGATCTTGCTTCTAACGCTCGTCTTGACGACGACGACTGCCAAGAACCTCGAGATTCTCGTCGTCTTCATTGTGCTTGCCGTGCTCGCTGCGATCGCAGCGGTGCGCCTTGTGCCGCGCTCTTGGGGCGCGGTCGAAAGCACGCTGGAATCAAGCAGCCAGCTCGCCGTTCGTGTGGCCGTCGTGATGATCTTTGTGCTCGTCTTCTTCGCCTCCGGTCTTGGGCTTGAGCTCCTGCTGGGCGGCTTCGCTGCAGGGATGATCGTCCGTCTCGCCGTTCGGGGGCGCGAAGTGGCGGTGCTTGAATCGAAGCTCGTCGGCATTGGCTACGGCTTCCTGATTCCTTTCTTCTTCATCTACAGCGGCATGAACTTCGATCTTGATTCGCTGATCGGCAGCACCGAAGGGCTGCTCAAACTGCCGCTTTTCGTAGTGATGTTTCTGCTCGTGCGTGGCATCCCTGCGCTGCTGCTCTACCGCGGCGTGCTTGAGCTTCGCGACCGCTTTGCGCTCGCGTTCTATTCAGCAACGCAGCTGCCGCTCGTCGTGGCGATCACGTCGGTTGCCGTCGAGGCTGGTGACATGAAGGCCTCAACATCGGCGGCTCTGGTCGGCGCGGCGATCCTCTCAACGCTCTTCTTCCCGCTGATCGCGATGCGCCTGCGCTCCGGCCGTGTCGAAGATGACATCGATCCCGATGTTGAGCTCGAACGAGAGGCCGAGGGCTTCGCCGACGAGCCGCTGCCGGCTTAAGTTTGCTGCCCCTGCGCCTTCTGTTTGGCGTCTAGCTCGCGGAAGAAGCCGGTTCCTTCAATGCTGCCCTTCGGCAGGATCTTCGCGAGCCACTTCGGCAGCCACCAGTTGCGCTTGCCGACGATCACCATCAGCGCCGGCACAAGCACGCAGCGCACAATCGTCGCGTCGATCGCGACCGCAAAGGCTAAGCCAAGGCCAAACTGTTTGGTCGTCGGGTCGGGGTCGGTCACGAAGCCAAGGAAGACGCAGACCATGATCAGCGCCGCCGAAGTAATCACGCGGGCGCTGCGTGAGAGGCCGCGCACCACGGCCGTGTCGTTGTCGGCCCCGTTTTCGTACTCCTCCTGAATGTGGGTTACGAGGAAGACCTCGTAATCCATTGAGAGGCCGAAGAGGATTGCGAACATCATCAGCGGCACGAACGAGACGATCGGCACCGAACCATCAAGGCCGATCAGTCCGGTTCCCCAGCCCCACTGGAAGACGGCGACGAGCATTCCGTATGCGGCGGCTACGCCGAGCAGGTTCATGAAGGCCGCCTGCAGCGGCACCAGAACCGATCGGAAGGCCACCATCAACAGCAGGAAGCTGAGCCCCACGACGATCAGGATTGAGATCGGCAGCTTCTTCTTGATCTCCTCCGCGATGTCGATGAAGGCTGCGGTTTGGCCGCCGACGTAGGCGACTTGGCCGGTGGCCGCGAGGTCTTCCGGTGCCAGCACGCGGAGCCTGTCAACGAGCGCCTGGGTGGCGTCCGAGGGAGGCGCCGATTTCGGGATCACAGTTACAACTGCGGTCGAGCGGTCGGCGCTGTAGAGCGGCGGCGCTGGGGGAGCCAGCACGTCTGGGTCTGCTGCGATCGCCTTCTCAAGCTTCGCTAGCGCCGCAGCGTCGCTGCCGTCTTCTTTGAGCTTGACGACGATCAGGATTGGGCCGTTGCTGCCTTCGCCGAAGCCGGCCGAATTGAGGTTGTAAGCCTTCGTTGCTTGGGAATCCGGCGAGCCGGCGGCGGTGTCGATCTGGCCGAAGATCATCTTCGTCGTGGGCACGGCAATGACCGCGAGGATCGCGATCGCGGCGATCAGCGGCGGCCATGGGTGGCGTGCGATGCCGCCGGCCCAGCGCGCCCAGCCGCTCTTGTCGTGATCGACCGCTTTCGAGGTGCGGCTATGAAGCCACGGCAGCCGCAGCGCGTCATAGCGCCTGCCGAGCAGGCCAAGCACCGCCGGCAGCAGCGTCAGCGCCGAGAGAATCGCGGTTATGACGAAGATCGCCGAGAGGTAGCCGAGTTGGGCGACGATCGGTATGCCGGCAATTGCCAGCGAGCAGAGCGCGATCACGACGGTCGTTCCAGCGAAAAGGACGGCGCCGCCGGAGGTCGCGACAGAGCGGCCGATCGATTCGGTGATCTCCATCCCGCCTGCGAGCTGCTCGCGGTGGCGTGAGAGGACGAAGAGCGAGTAGTCGATCCCGACGCCAAGCCCGATCATGCCGCCGAGCGCGCCGACCGAAGAAGGGACGCTGCTGATGTGTGAGAGAAGCGTGAT
>CAJBXY010000270.1 GCA_903959665.1 uncultured Solirubrobacterales bacterium
GCCCGACCATGTCACCCCAAAGCGCGAAGTTGGAAGCGATCGAGACGATTCCATTGCCGTTCGGGCCACAGACCGGCAGGTCGTGGGCGGCCGCTGCGGCGACGAGCGCGGCCTCGTGCTGCTCGCCCTCGCGCGATTCGGAGAAGCCGGCCGCGAAAACGACGGCGCCGCCGCAGCCGAGCGCGCCGGCCTGCTCAATCACAGCCGCCACGTGCTCGGCGGGGATCGCGACGATTACTGCATCAGGCGCTTCAGGCAGATCGGCCAGCGATGCGAAACAGTCGAATCCATGAACTTCGTCGCGGCCTGGATTGACGGCGTAAACCTTGCCGCCGTAATTGATCCGTTTGAGGTTCAGCAGCGCCTCGCCACCGTACGATGCCGCGCGTTCGCTGGCGCCGACAACGGCGATCGACTGCGGATCCAGGAGCCGGCTGAGGTCCACTAGTTAATTACTCGCTCAACGCCGCGGCGCTCAAGCGAGCGGGCGATGATCAGCCGCTGAATTTCGCTCGTGCCTTCCCAGATTCGATCGACGCGCAGCTCGCGCCAGAAGCGCTCTGCAACGTTGCTGCGCATGTAGCCGCGGCCACCGAAGATCTGCAGGCAGCGATCGGCACAGCGGTTTGCTGCTTCGCTCATGAAGAGCTTCGCCATCGATGACTTGGCGTGAATCAGCTTCGGGTCGGCGCCGGCGTCGGCAAGGCGCGCGGTGTAGAGGCCGAGTAGTCGGCCGGCGGCAACGTCGGCGGCCGAGTCGGCGAGCGGGAACGAGACTCCCTGGTAGTCGATGATCCGCGAGCCGCCCTGCTCGCGCTCGATCGCCCACGCCGTCGTCTCCTCGATCAGTCGCGTCATAGCGCCCGAGCAGCGGGCTGCAATTCCGAGCCGCTCCTCCGAGAACCAGTCCTGCTGCAGCTTGACGCCGCCGCCGAGGCCGCCGATGATCGCGTCGTCGCCGACCTTCACCTCGTTGAAGCGAATCGTCGGGTGACCGTGCGGGTAGGTGTGCGTGAACGGGGGGTTGTCGACCACTTCGATTCCATCTGTGTCGGCGTCGATTAGGAAGAGCGTGCCCTGCGGCTCACCGTCAACGATTGCGTTGGCCATCACGATGAAGACGGCGGCCACGTCGCCGTAGGTGACGAACCACTTCTCGCCGTTGATCGTCCAGCCGTCGCCGTCCTTCACCGCCGTCGTCGTGATCCCCGACGGGTCGGAGCCGGCGTGCTCTTCTGTTACCGCGTAAGCGTCATGCGTCTCACCGCGCAGCCCCGGCAGCAGGTACTTCTCGATCTGCGCGGGCGAGCCGTGGGCAAGCACGTTGTAGGCCGTGGGCATATGCCAAGAGACGGCGTTCGTGATGCGCCCGAGCTGCTCCTCGACGAGGAACCATTCGACGTGCGTCCAAGAATTGCCGCCGTGCTCGGCTGCGTGCAGGCCGCCGCTGAGCTTGCGCTTCAGCGACTCTTCTTTGATCGTCTGGAGCGCATCGGCTGGAAGGTGGCCGCCGTTCATCTCGGCCTCAACCTCAAGCGGCTGAAGGATCTCGTCGGCGAACTTGCGCGCGCGAGCCTGCAGCTCAAGCTCGGCGTGACTGAGACCAAGAACGTCTGCGGGGGCTGGGGAGTCTGCGCTTGCGGTCATCGTCGTCTCATTCCGGTTGGGGACTAAACTCGCCTAACAATGTCGATGCGCGATCAAATTCTCGAGGCGGCCGTTAAGCGTATTGCCCAAGAGGGCACCGATGGCGTGAGGGTCGCCCGCGTCGCCAACGAGGCCAGCGTCTCGACCGCACTGGTCCACTACCACTTCGAAACGCGCGATCTGCTGCTGGCCGAAGCGCTCGAGTACTCCTACGATCATGCCGCGCAGATGCGCGTTGGCGAAGAGCTCGGTGCTGACGCGTCGTCGGCGCAGCGGCTGGCTGAGATGATCGACATCTGCCTGCCCAGCTCCGACGCCCTCCACGACGACTTTGTTCTCTGGGTAGAGCTTTGGCTGCGCGCCGCGCGCGAACCCGACCTGCGCGAATTTGGCGCCCGCCTCTACGGCAAGCTGCACGACTGGTTTGCCGACGAACTGCGCGCCGGCGTGGAGAGCGGTGAGTTTGAGGTTGGAGACGTCGACCAAGCCGCCAACCACCTGCTGGCGCTGATCGACGGTTACGGAATCCGAAACCTGATCGGCGACCCGGCGATCACGATCGAAATCGCGCGCGAGCAGATCTGGTCGGCGATCGCGCCCGAACTTGGTCTCTGAGCGCACCAGTTCGAGCTAAACGGCGGCAGCGTCTGCGTCGTCTGCGGTCTCGTCGGCAACCTCATCCGGGTAGTCGTCGAGCACGCGCAGGTTCGCCGCGCGCAGGTGAACTGACACGGCGTTCCCCTGCTCGTATTCCGGCGCATCGCCGTCGTTGGGGACATCGGCTCGAATCAGGTCGCCGTTGGCAAGCCGC
>CAJBXY010000271.1 GCA_903959665.1 uncultured Solirubrobacterales bacterium
CCGCACGAGGGCACTTGGATGCTCTGGCCGCACAGGCCGGACACATGGCGCCAGCAGGGCGGCCCGGCGCAGCAGGCCTACGCCGAGGTCGCCGCTGCGATCGCCGCCGCCGAACCGCTGCGGATGGGGGTGCGCGGTTCGCAGCTTGAGAGTGCGCGCGCACTGCTGCCCGCAAGCGTCGAGATCATCGAGCTCGACAGCGACGACGCTTGGATGCGCGACGTTGGCCCAACCTTCGTCACTAATGGAGATGGCGAACGGCGCGGCGTTGACTGGCAGTTCAACGCCTGGGGCGGCCACGAGGGCGGGCTTTACCCGAACTGGGATCTGGACACCGAAGTCGCCGCAGCGGTAATCGAACTGGAAGGCGACGAGCGCTACAGCGCACCGTTGATTCTCGAAGGTGGCTCGATCCACGTTGACGGTGAAGGCACCTGCCTGACGACCGAGGAGTGCCTTTTGAACAAGAACCGCAACCCGTCGATGACGCGCGAGCAGATCGAAGGCGATCTCTGCGATTACCTCGGCGTAGAAAAGGTTCTCTGGCTCGGTGCTGGCACCTTCGGTGATGAGACCGACGGTCACGTTGACAACCTCGCCTGCTTCATCCGCCCCGGCGTCGTTGCGCTCACCTGGACCGACGATCGGTCGCACCCGCAGCACGCGATCTCAGTTGACGCGCGCGCGAGGCTTGAGGCGATGACCGACGCTCGCGGTCGCCCGCTTCAGGTTGAACTGCTGCCGATGCCTTCGCCAGCGCCGATGACGGAGGCCGAAGCGGCCGGGATCATCGCTTCCGGCGAAGTCTTGCCGCGCCTTGCCGGTGATGAGCTAACCGGCTCCTACGTCAACTTCTACATCTGCAACGGGCGCATCGTCGCTCCGCTGCTTGACGAGCGAACCGACGATGCGGCGATGGCAAAGCTCGCCGAGCTCTTCCCGGAGCGCGAAGTGATCGGCGTGCCGGGCCGCGAAATTCTGCTCGGCGGCGGCAACGTCCACTGCATCACGCAGCAGATCCCCGCCGTCTAGAGCGCCCTGTTACTGAGGTGGGTAGGGGCCTTGGCCTTGGCGCGCATCTGAGCGGCGGATCATGAACATCACGAACGAGATCACGAAGCCGAGCACCGCGACGCCCATCAGGATCAGCCCAATCATGCCGATGTCAACGCCGCTGACTTCGGTGTTGTTGACGGCGAAGTAGAGAATCGCTCCAACCGCGAGAAGAATTAACCAGCCTGCGTAAGCCATGGCGGAAGCTTGACGGCGGCTGCGGCGGAAAGGCTACTTCTGCTTGCCGCGCTTCAGCCGGGCGAAGATGCCTACGAATGGCAGCAGGATTACGACTCCGATGATCGCGCCGAAGATGCCACCGAGGTCGAAGACGTTGCTGTCGCCGATGCCAAGGCCAACGGTGAAGATCAGGTAGCCGAGGATCGCCCCCGCCAGCCCAAGGCAGAGTGAGAAGAGCCAGGATTTCGGGCCACTCAGTTCGCTCCACATGTCGGGGAC
>CAJBXY010000272.1 GCA_903959665.1 uncultured Solirubrobacterales bacterium
GACGGTCGAAGAGCTCGCCGGGCTGGCAGAGACGATGCGCTCCCTTGCAACCGAGGTCAGGCCGCAGCACCACGACCTGCTCGACACCTGCGGAACCGGCGGCGGCCGTCGGACTTTCAACATTTCGACGACCGCAGCTCTGATTGCGGCCGCTGCTGGCTGCGCCGTCGCCAAACACGGCAACCGCACTGCGACCGGTCTGAGCGGTTCGGCCGACGTGCTTGAGGCGCTCGGTGCAAAGCTCGAGCTAACCGCTGAGGACGAGGCCACTTTGATCGACGAGATTGGCTTCGGATTCATGTTCGCGCCCGCTCACCACGCTGCAACGCGCTACGTCGCTCCGGTCCGCAAAGCGCTGGGAATCCCGACAATCTTCAACCTGCTCGGGCCGCTGACAAATCCTGCCGGCGCGAGCAGGCAGCTGATCGGCGTGCCGGAGCCGGCCTCGATCGAGCTCGTTGCGGGCGCTCTCGTGCGGCTGGGAACCGAGCATGCCCTAGTCGTCTCGAGCGAAGATGGGCTGGACGAGATCAGTACCTCCGGCCCAACCCACGTGGCTGAAATCCGCGAAGACCAAATCGAGCGCTACGTGCTCACGCCAGGGCAGTTTGGAATTGAACCGGCAAGAGACGAGGAGATCAGCGGTGGCGGGCCAGGGCTCAATGCTCAAATCATCGGCGAGATCTTCAGTGGCGCCGGCGGACCACGGCGCGATATTGCTGCGCTGAACGCGGCCGCTGCAATCTACGTCGCCGGCCGCGCCGGTTCAATTGCTGAGGGTCTTGAGCTGGCGCTTGAGGCGCTCGATTCAGGAGCCGCGGCTCAAACACTTGCGGATTATCTGCGACGAAGCGCGGAGCTATCGGGCCAGTGACCGTGCTCGATCAGATAATCGACTCGACCGAGCAGGCCGTCGCGCAGAGGCGTGAACAGCTCCCGCTCGAACAGCTCGAAGCGCAGCTACATAGCCGCGGCGCCGACCGCCCGTTCGCCGAGGCTCTGGCGCGCCCCGGCCTCTCCGTGATCGCAGAGTTCAAGCGCCGCTCGCCGAGCGCCGGCGAGATTCGCCCCGGCGCGACGGTGGCGGAGGTGGTCGACGCCTACCAGCGGGGCGGCGCGGCGGCGCTTTCGATCCTCACCGAAGCCGCGCACTTCGGCGGATCGCTCGATGATCTCGTTGCCGCGCGCAGCTCCAGCGAGCTGCCGATTCTGCGCAAGGATTTCATCGTCGACTACTACCAACTGGTTGAGTCTGCTGTGGTCGGCGCCGACGCGATTTTGCTGATCGCCGCGGCGCTTGAAATCCCGCAGCTTCAGGCGCTCTACAACGATGCGATTGGCCTCGACCTCGATGTGCTGGTCGAAGTTCATGACGAACAGCAGCTGACGAGCGTTTTGGATGCCGTTGATCCGGATTTGATTGGCATCAACAACCGCGATCTGCGCAACTTCAGCGTCGATGTTGGAGTTACTCATTCGCTGCTAGCCGACATTCCTGCCGGCAAGACGGTCGTCAGTGAATCCGGCCTTTACGAGCGTGAGCAGCTCGCCGAGCTTGAACGGGTCGGAGTTGACGCAGTGCTCGTTGGCCAAAGCCTGCTCGCCTGTGACGATCCAGGCGAGGCGCTCGAGCAGCTAACCGGTGGCCACGACGCCGATCTTGACTAGCGCAGCATCGCGATTACTTAACTAACTCTTTAGCGAGCCTTCAGAGAGCGACGCTTTCCTAAACCGTATGAAATCTTCACGTTCGACATGGTTGATTGGTGGCGGCGCAGGGCTTCTTGGCGCGGTCATCGCGCTCGTCGCCGCGTCGCTAGTCGGCATTGGTGGCAGCTCGGGAACGACGACAGTCGTTCAGCAGAGCCCGGGCGGAGCGCTCAAGACGGTCAGTTCAGGCGGCGCTATGACTCCGCGAGAGATTTATCGACGCGACTCAAAGGGAGTTGTCTCGATTACCGCTGACGTCGAAAAGAAGGGCTCCAACATCTTCGGTGCGCCAGAGTCGCAAAGCGGCAAGTCGAGCGGCTCCGGCTTCGTGATCGACAAGCAGGGAACAATTCTTACCAACGCGCATGTTGTCGATGGCGCCAAGAAGGTCTCTGTCC
>CAJBXY010000273.1 GCA_903959665.1 uncultured Solirubrobacterales bacterium
CCGCTCGCCGACGAGATCTTCGGCCTCGAAGCTGATTCCGGCGGCTGCAAGGCGGCCGCCGATGATGCTGCTGAGGCCGCTCTCGCCGAAGCTGATGTCGGCAGGAGGCGGCGCGGCGCGGCGACTGCGCGGCGACGCCAGCGGCAGCTTGCCGCGGCCGGTCATCGTCGCCGGCGAAGGCGTGAGCTGCGCGATCAGCCGCTCGGCCGCCGCGGCGCTGGGAACCACCCAGGCGCGCCCGCGAGCGATCCGGCCGCTGAACGAGCCGCTCGCCGCGGCGCCAAACTCGGCGCCACCGATCGAAACACTTCCGCCGGCCGTTAGCTCAAGGCCTGCGCCGCCGCTCCCGATCAGCGTCACCATCTCGGTTCCGTCGGAGCTCCGTTGGCGGATGATTGTGCGGCCGCCGGCGAGCCGGACCACGGTTACAACGACGACGAGATTCCGGCTCGTCGTTTGCGAAGCGATGACGCAGGGAGCGCGGTCGCGCTCGCAGTCGCCGCCGCCAACGACGCAGATGCCGCGGGCAAACTGCGCCAACACCGAGGCCGCCAGCCCTTCGCCCTTGACCGCCATTGCGCCGCCGCCGACCACCAGCGTTGAGATGACCAGCAGGACGATGTATTCAAGGCTCGCCTGGCCGCTGTCGTTTCGCACGCGGCCCAAGTTGGCGGCGCGGCGGTTACGCCTCTACTGCCAGTCAGCAGCGCAGCGCGCACGTCGGCGCGCGGGATTGCCGCTTAGCGGTGGCGGAACCAGCCGCCGCCGACGAGGTCGCGAAAGACGACGAGGTCTCCCCCGTCGATCGTCACAAGCTCCCAGTAGCGCCGGCGCAAAGGCCGCTCGCTCCACCAGCTGTCCTCAACCAGCCACGATTCGCGCACGGCGCTGATCTCGCCGCCCTCAACTTCGAGCGGCCTACCGCCGACGCCAGCGCATACCCGCACCGCGCGCGGCGCGCCGAGCCTTCTTGCGGCCGGAGTCATCGCTCGTAAGGGGTTAGAACGGCGCGGCGCTCAGGGATTCGCGACTGAGGGTCGGCGAGCAGCACGCGCAGCGCCGCCTGCGGCCCGGCGAGCGCGCGCAGCTGACCGATCGCCTCGCTGAGCCGCCCGGCGCGGCGGAACTCGTCGTCATCGAAGAGCGCCTCCGCCGGCGGCGCCGGCGGGCCGAGCTGCTCGGCGGCAAGGCGCAGAGACTTCGCCGGGGCCGGCAGCAGTGCCAGCCGCAGCGCCAGCGCGGTGCGGATTCGCAGCGCGTCACTGAGCGGCTCACGGAAGACGACGCGCTCGCGCCAGGTGCCGCCCTCGGTCAGCTCTGCCGAGAGCGTTGCCGCGCGCAGCGTTCGGCCTCCAAGCTCGCTGCGGGCGAGCAGAGAGTCAACGAGCATTTCGAGCGCCACGGCAAGCTGCGGGCCGGAGGCCGATTCGATCAGAGTCAGAGTCTCTTCCAGCGGCTCGCTCGGTTTGCGCGGACGCAGCGGGCGGTCGTTGCCGTGCGCCATCTCCCAGGCAGTGATTCCGGCGCGGCCGAAGCGATCGGAGACGCTGCCGCGCGGCAAGGCGGCGAGCTGACCTAGCGTCGTGATGCCAAAGCGGGCGAGCGGCTCAACCAGCTTTGCAGTCGCCGGCTCGCGCGCAAGCAGCGCGGCAGGCGCGGCCGCCAGCTGCGCGGCGCCGTCAACTACCGATGGCCTACGGCTACGCGCCTGCTCTGCGGCGACGACGGCGCAGAAGCGAGACGACCCGGCGCCGATCCGCGCCGGCAGCTTCAGAGCCGCACGCGTTGCCTTCACGACGCCGTCGAGAGAGCCGCCGTGGAGGCGACCAAGCCCGCGCGCCTCGAAACAGGCGAGCCCCACTCCCCCGTCCTCTACCTGGGCGCCGACCGATTCCAGCCGCACCAACACTTTCTCCCAGCTATCGGCAACGGCAACGGGGTCGGCGGCGATCAGCCGCAGCTGCGGTGCGCGCGCCAAGGCCTCGGCGATCTTCATCCCGGGAGCCACGCCGAGCGCTTCGGCGGCCGGCGAAACTTCACCAACCAGCGCCGCGCGGCCCGGCTCCGGCGCCAGCGCCAGCGGCCCTTCGGCCAGCGCGGCGCGGCCACCGGCAGCGATTGCGAGCGAAAAGCGGGGCAGTATGACGGCGACAACCATAAGCGAACGTATGTTCGCATAGATGCCGCCGACGATCAAGCGGCGGGCGCGACCTTCCTGCCCACAGGCCAGTTAGGGGCTGTTGCGCTCGGATGCCAGCTCAGCCTGCGCGACGATCGCGGCAGCGAGCGCTTCGATATGCGGGTTCAGCAGCTGCCAGGTGCTGCGATCGA
>CAJBXY010000274.1 GCA_903959665.1 uncultured Solirubrobacterales bacterium
CTTGGACGCAGAAGTTCTTCGGCCACGCCCACCCCTGCGGCGAGGCCCATCAGGCACTGCTCGATGCCGGCTACGACCCCGAAGTAGTGAAGGTTTACGGCCTCGGCCCGCTGCCGCTCGCGCTGCAGCCGAAACGCCGCCAGGTCAAGGCCGTCACCGGCCGCACATGGGTTCCCGCGATCGAATTTGATGACGGCACCGGCTTCGACGAGTCGGCAAAGATCATCGAGTGGGCTAAGCAGAACCCTGCTGCGGCTTCCTGAGCTGATCGCTGCCGGTCGGCAGCGGCAGCGGGCGCGAAAGAAGCGCCAGTGCGTAGACCAGTAGCACGACGCCGGAGCCGATCAGCACCGCTTCAAGGCCAAGTGAATCGATCAGGTAGCCGAAGAGGTAGGTCCCAACCCCAACCATCAGCGCTGCCGTCATCAGGATTATTCCGAGCATCCGGCCTTTGACCTCGTTGGGCGAATAGATGATCACCAGGTTCGGCATCACGAGGAGGGTCAACTCTGTTGCCGCGCCGAGCAGTGCGAGCAGCGCCATGTCGATCGCGAGGCTCATCGAAAGCGAGAGCGCTACGAGGACGAATGCGACCGCAACGAGGATCCACTCAAGCTCCCGCCTCAGGCCGGCCTCCGTTCGCGTGAAGAAGTCGCCGAAGAGGCTCGCGGCGAGTGCACCAAAAGCGAACGCCGCGACCATCGCGCCGACGTACATGGCGCTCTCGCCGTGTGCTGTCGCCAGCCGCGGGATTAGATTCTCGATCGGCGCGACGAAGAGGAAGAAGATGCTGGCCGTCAGCAGCGCGAGGCGGACGATCGGCGCGGCCAAGCCTTTCGCGAGCCCTTCGCGCAGCGGCTCAGCCGGCGTTGCCGCGAGCGCGTCGCATGCCTCCTGAAGGCTCCGAGCAAGGATCAGCACTGCCGCGAGCGCGAAGTAGGTCAGCCCAGCGAGCGCGAAGGCCCACGCTTCGCCGACGTCGTTTACGACGACCGCGCTGGCCAAGGCTCCAATCATCGCCGTGAAGTTGTTGATCGAGTCGCGGTACTTGTCCATTCCGCCGCGCGACTCTGGCGGAACGGTGTACGGGAAGAGCGCGAGGATCAGCGGCCGCAGGCCACCAAAGCAGGCGCCGCCGATGAAGATCAGCAGGTAGATAAGCCCCAGGCTGAGTTTCCCTTCGGCGGCCAGCGCCGCCATTACCAGCGTCGCGGCGGCCTGCGTTAACGCCAACGTGATCGCCATCTTTCGCGGGCAAAACCGCTCCATCAATGTGCCGGTGACCGGTGGTCCAAAGGCGGCTGGAAAGAGCGCAACGGCTGCGAGAAGGCCAACGTCGGCAGCACTTTGGGTCATCGTGAAGACGAGGTAGGTTGCGGCGACCGCCTGCACGGCAAGGCCGAAGCGCGCCAACGCACCTACAAGCAGCAGCCGACGAAAATGAGGAAAACGCAGATGTCCGTGCCGGGTCACCATTGCGGCGCAAGACAATAGCGTCTGCATTCACTTGCTAGTTTGCTCGCCGTGATGCTTTTCGATCGCTTGAAGGGGGGGCCGTTCTCCTACGCGCCGTTCCGCCGCATCATCTCGGCGCG
Source organism: uncultured Solirubrobacterales bacterium (assembly GCA_903959665.1). Classification (GTDB taxonomy): domain Bacteria; phylum Actinomycetota; class Thermoleophilia; order Solirubrobacterales; family Solirubrobacteraceae; genus F1-60-MAGs163. The sequence goes on from CAJBXY010000274.1 coordinate 1,596, forward strand.
CGTCGTCTCAACGGTCGGCTCCTGGATGCAAACGGTCGGCGCCGGCTGGCTCGTCTTCCATCTGACTGGGAACGCAATGGATGTGGGGCTTCTTGCGGCAATTGCGCTCGGGCCGAGCCTAGTTGGCTCACCGATCGGAGGCGCTTTGGCCGATCGCTACTGCCCGCGCAAGCTCTCGATCGGATTTAGCGTCGTTCAAATCCTGCCGCCACTAGCGATGGCGGCCTTCGCCTTCAACGATGCGCTGACCGTGCCGCTGATATTCCTGCTCGTCTTCTGTGGCGCCGTTCCGCACTCGATCAGTCAGCCGATCGTTCAGCTCGTGATCCCATTTACCGTGCCCGAAGCGATTCGCCACCAGGCGGTCTCAGACGTCTCGGCCGTCAACAACGTCGCCCAGTTCGCCGGGGCAATCCTTGGCGGCACGGTCGTCGCGGGCGTTGGCGTTGGGCTCGCCTTTGCGCTGAACGCCGCTTCTTACGCTGTCGTTGCGATTGTTCTGGTTGCCTCGCCGGTCTTGCAGCCTGCCTGCGACCTCGCAAGGGAACACCGCGACACGAGCATCAGGCAGGGCGTAAAGGAAGGCTGGCCGCTGAGCGTCGTTCGGACAGTCGCCTATGGCGGCCTGGTCTTCTTTGTTGTCGTCGCCCCAATCCAGCAGCTGATGCCGGTGATCGCCGGCGACCACGGCGAGAGCGCGATGCTGCTGGGGGTTCTGCTCGCAGCGCTCTGCGGGGGCGCGCTGCTAGCCAGCCCTTTCGTACGGCGTTGGATTACCGACGGCGCCAGCGCTGAGCGGACGCTCAGCTTCGGCCTTGCGGTTGCGGCAGTCGGCGCGCTACTGCTCGGCATCTCAAACTCGCTGCCAACCGACATTCCGTTGCTGATCATGATCGGGTTCGCTTGGGAGATGGTCTTCGTTGCCGGCGCAAACGCAGTTCAGCTCGACGTCCCCAATGAGATCCGCGGCCGCATGGTCGGCCTTTACTACCTGCTGGTTGCCGGCAGCGCGGCTATCGGCGCGCTGCTGATCGGCTACCTCTTCTCGACGGTCGGCGTCGAGAGCTCACTAATTGTTGGCGGCGCAGTCGGCCTGCTGGGGGCGATCCTGCTGATTGTGCGACTGCGGCGCAGTGATTCGCCACGGCGACCCGCCGTCGAGGCTCAGTGAGCGGTAGCGGCGGACCTTAGCCGCCAGCTACGTCGCGGCGTAGGAATACCGTCAAGGCGATCGCCAGCGAAGGGATCGCGTAGGCGGCGCAGACCCAAGCTGCGCGGATGATTGGATCCCAGTCGGCGGGGGTGCGGAGCAGTCCCTGCCAAGAGTTGAACTGGGTGCTGAGCAGGTAGGGCTGGAGGCCGTCGAGCCCGGGGATGATCACCACCAGCTGCAGCAGCAGCGAGAACATCAATGTGCCGACGACTGCCGCGGCGCTGTTGCGAAAGACGGTTGAGAGCAACAGCGCGAAGCTGGAGATCGCCAAGATCGGCATCAGGTAGACGGCGAGGCTGCCCGCCACCAGCAGCAGGCCCCGCTCCGGCGTCTCCAACGTTCCCGAGAGCGTCGGGATTGGGTTGAAGCCGGAGACGATTATCCCGGCCACGGTCGCCACAACGCCGCTGAGGATGATCGCCAGGATCGAATAGCTAAAGGCCGCCATCACCTTGCCGAAGAAAACTTGGCTGCGCTCAACCGAGCGCGTCAAGATCGTCTTCAGCGTGCCGTTGTTGTCCTCGTTGGCGACGATGTCGCCGGAGACGAGCGCCGCGATCAGCGGATAGAACCAGATTGAGCCGAACAGCAGCGTGACGAGCGGGAAGGCGAGGCCGGTGTCGTTGATGTAGCGCCCGAAAGGCACGTCGGCCGGTTCGCC
>CAJBXY010000275.1 GCA_903959665.1 uncultured Solirubrobacterales bacterium
CGTGGTACTAAACACCTATGAAAACTCACAGAAGCGCCACTTCCCACTCATCTTCCACGGCAGGCCGCTCGCGCACTGCGCTGATGCTTGCAGCAATCGCAGCGCTCGCAGTCACTTTTGCGGTGCTCGTCAGCGGCTGCGGCGATACGACCGCAACTGTTCCCAACACCGTCAACCAGACGCTCGCCGTTGGCCAGCAGATGCTCGGTGACAAGGGATTCAAATCAACCGTCAAGCGCGTCACCGACAAGCAGGGCAAGAACGAGATTCTTAGCCAAGACCCTGTCGGAGGCACGGAGCAGAAGACCAGCGACGCTGTTGCTTTGACGGTCTCCAACGGCCCCGGTGACGGAATCGTCCCCCACGTCGCCGGCGATCCAGCCGACCGCGCTGAGCAGCAGATCCGCGAGGCCGGCTTCAAGCCCGTAATCGTTGAGGTCTACAGCTCGGCTCATGAGGCGGGCTTCGCGGTTGGCACAACGCCGGCTGCCGGCAGCGACGTCGAGAAGGACACGACGGTCACGGTGAAGATTTCGAAGGGAGCCCAGCAGGTAACGGTTCCCAACGTGGTTGGCCTAACCGAGGGGAGCGCCGATACAGCGCTGACGAACGCCGGTTTCCGCGTTGACCACAGCTACCAGGTGTCAAGCAAGAGCCCGGGCAAGGTCTTGGCGCAGGATCCAAGCAGCGGTGGCAGGGCCAGCATCGGATCGAGTGTTCAGATCACGATCGACCAAGCGCCGAAGAAGGTGACCGTTCCCAACGCCGTCGGTGAAACTCAGGCACAGGGCGACAGGACACTTCAGAACGCAGGTCTTGACGCCGTCTACGCAACACGGATTGTCACCAACCGCTCGCAGGACGGAATTGTTCTGGCGATGTCGCCGGGCTCCGGCAGCAGGGTGCTTCAGGGCACCAACGTTGCTCTGACGATCGGCAAGTACAACAGGCCTACGCCACCGGTTCCGCCGGTTCCGCCGGGCCCAAGCTCGATCGTCAAGCAGTGGAACTTGGTCGCGGATCAAACCAAGACCTACACGGTCACTTGGGGCTCAGGCCAGTGCCCAGGCGGCAACGGCAACGCCGTACTCCAAGGCGACGGCGGCGGTAGCGCGATGAGCGGAGCACAGATCACCGCTCAGGGCGATGCGGGTACCAGCTCGTACTACGCGACTACAACAACGTCCGACATCACCAGCCCAGTAACGCTGGTAATCACGATTACCTGCCGAGTTCAGTAGTCAGCAGCTAAACACGGAGCCTTCGGGCGTCGCGCGACTGGTCAGCGGCAATCAGCCTGCTGGCCGGCGCGCGACGACCCGCTCTGGCGCCTCAGCCGCCGCTGCTGGCAGCGGCAAGGTCCGCGCCGAGTCTCCCCGACTAGTTGTCGAAGCTGCCCTTTGGCGAGCTGCCAATCTCCAGCGACTCGCAGAAGGTGATCTGCGGCGGCTCAGCCGCCACGTCGCCGGCGATCTCAAACAGCTTCAGCATCTGCGGCTGCTGCGCGTGGGCGCTGATCGCATCCTGCGATGCCCAGCGCTCAACAAAAACCAGCGTATTTGGGTCGTTGACGTCTTGGTGGAGAACGTATGAGAGGCAGCCCTCCTCCTCGTGAGTGGATTCGATGACTGGCGTCAGCGCGGCGACCGCTTCGTCAACTTTTCCGTCTTGAATCTTTAGCGTTGCGACTACGAGGATTGTGCTCATTCGGCAAGCCTACATTCCCGGCTGCAATGGTCGCGGCCACCGCATCAAATGGATTCGCCTCGCTACGTGGTACTAACCACGTATGAAAACTCCCGGCATCCGCATCGCCTCTAACCACTCATCGTCCAAGCCAGGCCGCTCGCGCACCGCGCTGATGCTCGCTGCAATCGCAGCGCTCGCCGTCAGCTTCGCGCTGCTCGTCAGCGGCTGCGGCGACTCGACGGAAG
>CAJBXY010000276.1 GCA_903959665.1 uncultured Solirubrobacterales bacterium
CAGCGAGTTGGCTTGCGGGTCCTCAGGGCCGACGCAGCGCTCGTCGGCGAGCCAGAGGTGAACGCCGTCGCCGTTGCCAAGCAGGTCGCTGAGAATCTCGTAGGTGCGGTCTGGCGTGTTGCCGCCAGAGCAGGCGAAGTGAGCTTCGCCGCGGGCGCTGATCGCCGCTTCGAGCATCTTCGTGATCGTCGACGCCGTTAGCTGCGAAGCCTCTTCCGCGTCGTCACAGCGTTGAACTTTGAACCCGCTCATCCGCGCTCCTCGGCGGCCGGTTCAACTGCCGCCTGCTCGTCTGTGACCTGCTCGAGCGGGCGCCCGGCGTCTAGCTCCTCGTTGGCAGCGTTGATCGCCTCCTCCGCGCTGATCAGCTTCATCACGGCGTTGATCAGTGCCAGGTGCGTGAAGGCCTGCGGGAAGTTGCCGAGGTGACGGCCGGTCTTGGCGTCGAGCTCCTCGGCGTAGAGCGAGAGCGAACTTGAGAACGAGAGCAGCTTCTCGCAGAGCTCACGGGCGCGATCGAGCTCGCCGATCTCAACCAGCGCTGAAACCATCCAGAACGAGCAGATCGTGAACGTCCCTTCCTCGCCGCTGAGGCCGTCGTCGGTCTCATCGACGCGGTAGCGCAGCACGAAGCCGTCCTCGCTCAGTTCGTCGGCGATGCCGATAACTGTGTTGCGGATCCGCTCGTCGTCGGCCGGGAGGAAGCGGAAGAGCGCCACCAGCAGCAGCGCTGCGTCGAGCGCGGTTGAGCCATAGGCCTGAACGAAGCGGTTCTTCTCAGGGTCGATCCCGTTGGCAAGGATGTCTTCGCGGATCTCGTTTGCGGCGGCCTGCCAGCGCTCAATCCGCTCCTGGTCGTTGCGTAGCTCGGCGAGGCGGACGCCGCGGTCGCAGGCGACCCAGCAGAAAACCTTCGAGGAGACGAAGTGCTGCGGCTCACCGCGCACCTCCCAGATGCCGCGGTCCGGCTCTTTCCAGTTTTCGATCGCGCGCTCAACCTGGTTGACGATGATCGGCCAAGCCGAGTCGCTCAGTTGGTCGCGATTTTTGGTGTGGATGTAGATCGAATCGAGCAGCGCGCCCCAAACATCGTGCTGCTTCTGGTTGTAGGCGCCGTTGCCAATCCGCACGGGCTTTGAATCTTCGTAGCCGTCGAGGTAGTCGAGCGTGCTCTCCTCAAGCTCGCGCTCGCCGCCGATCCCGTAGAGAACCTGAAGGTCGCGGTCGCCGGCGACGAGATCCTCGATGAAGTAGTAGTAGTCGCCTGCCTCCTGCGCAAAGCCAAGCGAGTAGAGGCCCCAAAGCATGAAGGTTGAGTCGCGGATCCACGAGTAGCGGTAATCCCAGTTGCGCTCGCCGCCCGGCGTCTCCGGCAGCGAGGTTGTGGCGGCCGCGACCATCGCGCCGGTCGGGGCGTAGGTCAGGCCCTTCAGCGTCAGTGCGCTGCGCTGCAGGTAGGTTCGCCACGGGTGGTCGGGGAACGAACCGTGTGCCAGCCAGTCGTGCCAGAAATCGGCCGTGAAGGTTAGGCGGCGGTATGCCTCGTCAAAGCTGGCGGGAGCATCGTGCTCGGTCCAGCTCAGCGCGACGAAGGCCGTGTCGCCCTCGTGCAGCGTCGTACGGGCGCGGGCGCGGCCGCCCTCGAAACCGAGCCTGAGGTCGGTCGTGAGCGTCAGCTTTAGAGCCTCGCCCTCGGCCGAGGCGACGCCTACGCCGTAACCGTCGCTGGCGTAATCCCACTGCACCGGGATTCGCCCGTACTCAAGCTTTGGTTCGCATTCCATCTGCATCTCGACGTGGCCGTTGATGCAGCGCATCGTTCGCAGCAGGACGTGGTCAGCGTCGGTGTCGGTTGGTGAGCGGCGGTGCGTCTCCGACCGTTCGGAGTCGTGGTGCCAAGGGCCAACCAGCAGCACATCCTGAACTACGACCCAGCCGGTGCGTGTTGCCCAAGTTGTCTCCAGGATCATCGTGCCGGGCAGGTAGCGACGGCCTGCAGGCACCCGCTGATCCCCTGGCGAGATGCGGAAGCCGCCAGCGTCACGGTCGAGCATCGCGCCGAAAACCGACGGGCCGTCCATCCTTGGCAGGCACATCCATTCGACGCGGCCACTTGGCGCGATCAAACAGATCGACTCGCAGTCGGAGAGAAATGCGTAATCGGCGATCGGCGGGTAGGCGCTGCCGTGCAGCGTTCCATCGTGAACTAGGGGTTCCATAGCGCGAAAGCTAGCGATTCCCAGCCTCGACCGTTGGGCGATCACAACCTCGGCATCTAAACGCTGCCGGCCGCATGGTCGCAACGCCGCCGTTGGCCCTGCCGCGATAGGGTCGCTTGGCGCATTCAGGTGCAACCGCTGATGGCAGACCCGCATACCTCACCCGGCAGAAACCTCGCCCTTGAACTGGTGCGGGTTACCGAAGCCGCAGCGCTCTCGGCGGCGCGGCTGATCGGGATGGGTGACAAGCTGGCCGCCGATCAGGCCGCTGTTGATGGAATGCGCCAGGTGCTCTCAACCGTCTCAATGGACGGCCTCGTTGTGATTGGCGAAGGCGAGAAGGACGAAGCGCCAATGCTCTACAACGGCGAGCAGGTAGGCAACGGATCCGAGCCGCAGGTCGACATCGCCGTCGATCCGCTCGAAGGAACGACGCTGACGGCGAAGGGAATGCCGAGCGCGCTGGCCGTGATCGCGGTATCTCCCCGCGGCACGATGTTCGACCCCGGCCCTTGCGTTTACATGGAGAAGATGGCCGGCGCCAGCGACATCGCCGACCTGCTTGATCTCGACCGGCCGGTCCCTGAGACCTGCGCGCTGATCGCCGAACGGCGCAACATTGAGATCGGCGACGTGATGGTCGTCGTGCTCGACCGCGAGCGCCACCAGGAGCAGATTGAGAAGATCCGCGGCGCCGGTGCGCGCGTGCGGTTGATCAGCGACGGTGACGTCAGCGCCGCGCTGCTGGCCGTTAGCGACCGTTCGCCGGTCGACCTGCTCTGGGGCGTCGGCGGAACGCCGGAGGGCGTGATCTCGGCCGCCGCGCTGAAGGCGATCGGCGGCGCACTGATCGGCAGGATGTGGCCGCGCGACGAAGGCGAGCGGAAGGCTGCTTTGGACGCCGGCTACGACCTTGAGCGCCAGCTCACCCAAGATGATCTTGTCCGCGGCGACGACTGCTTCTTCTCAGCGACCGGCGTAACCGACGGCGACGTGCTGCAAGGAGTCCGCTACGAGGGCCGCGGGGTTGCTTCAACCGAGTCGATCGTGATGCGCTCCAGCTCCGGAACAGTTCGCCGCGTCAAAGCTCGCCACAATCGCGAGAAGATGCGCGAAATGACCGGCTAGCCGCGCTCGGCGCTGGCGCTATGAGCAATGCCGCGTTCGCGCGGCGGTGGGCCGCTCGGGGCGGGCAACTGATCGATCGGTGCGAAGCGCGCCGTCTTCGATTCAGCAAGGTCGCCGCGGGCGATAGAACGCAGGAAGGCGTAGCAGACGAGCACATGGATCTTCGACTGCGTTGCCGCGTAAACCCACTGGGCGATTGAGGCGGCGATCCGCGGGTAGTAGTTGGCGATCTCGACGTCAACGTGGAGCGTGCTCAGGCCGGGCCTAGCGCCTGGCCTGCGAGCAACGTCGATCTCGAGGTAGCCATCGCTGTCGATGCCGGGCGCGGCCACCAGCACGCCACGTTCGATCCGCCACCGCACGATGCCGCGCAGATCGTCCATCTCGTATTCAGGTTTGCGGAAGGCGAGCAGCACGAACGGTCTACGAATGAAGACGACGAAGCGCTCCTCATCGGTGTACTGAATGCGAATGAGCCCGAGCGTGCAGCGCGTCAGGAAGCGCCAGTAGGTCCGTGCGAGGCGCTCAAGGTTCATCGGCGTCCAGATCGCCTCAAGCGTTTGCGAGTCGATCTGCAGGTCGGCCGACTGCACCGATCGAACGGCGCCGTTTTGATCGCTCTGAGTTGAGTCTTGAAGCGCGCCAATTTCGACCGCGCCAACCTTGCTCGGGCGGCTAATCAGCCTTGTACCGAGAGCTACCAGCGCCAGTGCGATCAGCACGAAGGCGGCGAGCACGGCCAGCGTTTCGAGGATTACAAGAACAACATTCATCTGCCGTTGGCGTCGCTCTCCTGCATCGCTCGCTCAACTGCTTGATCAAAGTCCATCGGGCTGTCGTTGATCCCGGCCGGCGGCGGCGTGCGCACGATCATCTCCTCTTTGAGGCCGTCAATCAGCGGCCGCGCCAGCGCCGGTTCAACGCTGGTGACGAAACGGACCCAGTAGGAGGAGAGCCGCGGTGAGAGCACCGGCACGGGGATGATCAGCGGCTCGCGGCGACCCTCGAGCCGCGCGAAACGGTCCATCATCTGGCGGTAGCTGACGATCTCAGCGCCGCCCAGCTCGACGTCGCTCGGTGGGGCCTCGAAGTCGGCCAGTCGCGCCAGCGCGCTGGTTACGTCGTCGGCGGCGATCGGCTGGGTTCGCGTGTCGATCCACTTCGGCCCGACCATCAGCGGCAGGCGGTGCACCAGTTGGCTTAGCATCGTGAACGAAGCGCTGTCGGCGCCGATCACCATCGCCGCGCGGGCGTGGACCGGTTCGGGGACGGCGGTCGCGAGAATCTCGGCTACCTCGGCGCGGCTTGAAAGGTGAGCCGAGCCGCCGCCGGAGGGGGGAAGCCCACCGAGATAGACGATCCGGCGCACGCCGGCGCGCTGCGCAGCCTCGGCAAAGTTCTGCGCGCCAATCCGGTCGTTCAGTTCAAAATCTCCGGGCGACCGACCCATCGAGTGGATCAAGTAATAGGCAACGTCGGTTCCTTCGAGCGCCTGATCGAGGCCGCTGCCGCTGAGCACGTCGCCCTTGACGACCTCGGTTTCGCCGAGCGATGCCTGCTGCGGGTTGCGCACCAAGGCCTTCACTGCGTGGCCTTCGCCGAGCAGCTTCGGCAGCAGCGCGCCGCCGACGGCGCCGGTCGCTCCGGTCAGCAAGATTGACTGTGTCTTATGAGCGTTCATGTGACAGGTACGTGCAGGATTAGCTTCAAGGATGACCTATCGAGGTCGATGATCCGTATTCGACTGCTGTGGGGGGAGCCAGCCAGCTGTCGCCGCGATTCAATTCGATGAATGATCTAGCCATTAAAGAGGTTGCCGAGCAGAGCGGAATTGCCGCCGGCACGCTACGCATGTGGGAGCAGCGCTACGGCTTCCCGCAGCCAAAGCGCAGCTCCAACGGTTACCGCAGCTACAGCGCCGAAGACGTTGAGACGCTGCGCCGCGTGCAGGCCTACCGTCACCGGGGGCTTTCGATCGCTTCGGCGATCGAACGCGCGATCGAAGACGGCAGCCAGTCCGATCGCCCGTCGCTCTACGCCGCCGTCGCCGCGTCGGGCGGCGACGTCAGGCCGCAGATTCTGTGCAAGTCGACGCTGATCGCTCTGAGCCGCGCAATCGAGCACGAAACTTTGGCCAGTGCCGCGGCGCCGGTCCTGATCGGCGCCTTTCAGCACGAAGCCTTCTATCGCGCCGTCGAGCCGCGCTACCGCCAGCTCGCAAAGCAGGCCGACGTCGCGGTCGTCTTCGCCGACTTCGACGCCGAGCGCTCGCCCAAGGGCGGGCCGGTTGAGATCCCGCTAGCTCCTGAGGACGCGCTCGGCAACGAGTGGGCGGTGGTCGTCGATGCGCCCGGCTATTGCGCCTGCCTGCTGGCCTGGGAGCAACATGGCGTCACCGAGCCTGGCGATGACGACGACGGCGACCGGAAGTTCGAGGCGATCTGGACGCTCGACCCGCTCGCCGCGCGCCGCGCCTCGCAAGCCGCCGCGAGGCTTGTTTCGCGAACCGACCCGACGCTCGGCGCTGAGCTCGATCAGCTTCTGCTTGAGCGGCCGCTCGCGATCAATGATTCGGCGCCAGCGCTGACGGCGCTCACCAACCGCGTCGTCGCCTATCTCGAAGCAGCCTAAGGCTGCAGCGGCAGAAGTTCGATCTGGCTACCGGCGGCCAGCGAGCCTTCTCCGCGCGGAATCACCGCCAGCGCGTCGGCCAGCGTCATTGAGCTAAGTATGTGCGAGCCCTGCGGGCCGGTTGCGAACGCTTCGCCGCCTTCGAGTCGCACGCGCACACACTCGTCTCGGCCGCTGTGGCGGGCGATCGGCTCGCCAAGCTTGACGCTTGTAGTGGGCTGCTGCGGGCGCCCCTCGATCGCCCGGAGCGCCGGGGCGACGAAGAGCAGGAATGTGACCATTGCGGAGACCGGATTGCCGGGCAGCCCGAAGACCAGTTTCGCTCCGCGGCTGCCAAACCAAGTTGGGCGCCCGGGCCGCAGCGCTACGCGCCAGAAGTGCTGCTCGACGCCCAACTCGGTCAATGCGCCTTTGACGTGGTCGTGCGGCCCTACTGAAACGCCGCCGGAGCAGACGACGACGTCGGCCTGCTCCAGCGCTGCGGCAAGGCAGCGCGCCGTTGCGTCGGCGTCGTCGCCTACATGACTGGCGAGCACGACCTCACCGCCGCCGGCTCGAACCAGCGCCTGAAGAGTCGTCAGGTTCGAGTTGTGCAGCTCTCCCGGCGCCAGCTCTGCACCCGGCTCGCGCAGCTCATCGCCGGTCGCGACAACCGCTACGCGCGCGCGGCGCACGCACTGCAGCTCTGCCCGCCCGGCGGCGACGGCAATCCCCAGCCCGGCCGGCCCGAGCACGCGGCCCGGCGCCAGTACCGCATCGCCGGCGCGCAGGTCCTCTCCTGCCAGGCGCACATTACGCCCGCTTTCGAACTCTTCGAGCAGTCTCACACTTTCGCCTTGGTCGTCGGCCAGCTCGATCGGCGCGACCGCGTCGGCGCCCTCGGGCATCACCGCCCCGGTCGAGATGCGGATCGCTTCACCAGCGCCAACGGCCACATCGGCCGGTTGCCCGGCGCGCGATTCCCCGATCACGGTAAGCGTTCGCCCTGCCTCGCCGGCCTGCACCGCGAAGCCGTCCATCGCGCTGTTGGCGCAGCTTGGAACGTCGCCGCTCGCGATCACCTGCTCGGCCAGCACCAAGCCCAGCGCCTCGTCGATTGGCCTAGTTTCGGCAGGCAGCAGGCTGCTGCGGCCGGCGATCACTGCTTGAGCCTGCGCGATGTTGAGCGGCTCGTCGGCCACGCTCAACCTAGCTGGCGGCGGGAATGGAGCCGGGCAGTTGAGCGGCGCTTAGCTGCGTCAGTATCGTGCCGCTGCGCAGCACGCCCACGGCGCCGCGGCCGGTGTTGACGAAGCCGAGCCGCCGAGCGACCTCGATCGTGAAGTCGTAGCTGATTCCAGCGCCGTAGGGGCCGCGGTCGATCACGGGAACGGTAATCGACTTGCCGCGGAAGCTGAAGTCGAGAAGCGTGCCGCAAGGCAGCGTCTTATGCGCAACGCCGATCGTTTTCTTGCGCAGTTTCACGCCGCAAGCTGAGGTTGTGCCAGCTTGGTCGTACCAGGTCGCTTGCGTCTTGTTGTGGACTGTGACCACGGTCGTCGGCGTAGCCGCCAGCTCACTCTTGCGCGACCCCTTCGGCACGGCGCGGGCGAGGAAGCGGCCGCTGCGCGGTGCGCGCCAAGCGATTCTGAAGCTGCCGTCACGGGCGACCGCGCCGCTGGCGACCCTGAGCCAAGCGCCCGCTCGGCCCTGAAGCTGAATCTCAGCGCTGCGGCCAGCGCCGCTGCCGGCGAGCATGCCGCTGAGCTTGATCAAGCTGCCGACCGTTGATTGAGGAGCGCTGAGCAGCGACTCGCCTGCCTCGATTCCGCCTGAACTTTGCGCCACTGCGGGCGCGGCGGCGCCAGCCAGCAGAAGCGCTGCGGCCGGTACGGAAAGCAGATGTCGGTACGAAAAGCGGATCTTGTTCTTGTCTCGTTGGTGGCCTACGAGGTGAGCTGACGGGCTCGGGCCAAACGAGCGGCCCTACAGACATCCAGTGTCCGATTCGCCCCAGCGAGCCGAGGCTCGCAGTGGTTCCCCCGTCCGCCTCACGCAGGGCGCAAGACGGTTCGGCATTACCCCGTGAAGGATACAGCAAGCTGCCCTGGGCAGCGGAGGCGCAGTATTGGCGGGCTCTGTTAGCCGGGAAGCAGGCGCAGCGCTGCCCGAGTCAGCTCGGTGAGCAGCCCGGCCGGGTCGGCATTTCCGAAGTTCTTGCCCTGGTCGGGCGTTGCGTAGCCGGCGCGCGGAACGGAGCTGCGGCGCTTCGGCTCTGCTGCCTTCAGCGGGGTTAGCGGTTCAGCCTCGGTCACCAACTTGGCTGCAGAGTCACCGTTGGCGGCCGCTGCTTTGGCGCGCGTGTTGGCGCTGGCCTGTGACATTCTCGCCGCTTCGCGGCGCACGCTTGGGCGCTGGCGGCGGCTGCGCGGGAGGTTCGTCAGCACGTCCTTTTCGCTCGTCGGATCCTGTGGCTCTGAAGGCGACATCGCTTCATTCTGCCACGCCACAAAGAAAGATGCGGGATTTAGCGTGTAAATCTTTCCCGCGACTTAGCCGACGGCGGTACTCTGGAGGCACTGCACAGTCGTTCGATTGGCCGCCGGGGGGAGTCTCAGCGTCGATCTTCTACTGTCATCAGGGTCCGGCTGCGCCGGATGTAGATGATCCTTCGAGTATGAAACGGATGTTATGACCGTCACCGAGTTTCAGGAACTGGACGAAATCAAGACGCTTGTAGCCCGCGGCGCGCAGACCGGAGTGCTCTCGCACGCCGACATCGCCAGCGCCACCGCTGAGCTCGACCTTGATGATTCAGACCGCGAAGAGCTGAAGACTTGGATTGAAAGCCAGGAGATCGAACTGATCGACGACGATCCTTCGGCCCCCGCCGCTCAGGTTGAGCGCGCCCCGGACAAGCGCACCCGCCGCCGCGCCAAGGCCGCGATCGACCTGCGCCCGGACATGACGACCGATTCGCTGCAGCTCTTCCTCAAGGACATCGGCAAGGTTCGCCTGCTGACCGCCCAAGAAGAGGTTGATCTGGCGAAGAAGATCGAGCGCGGCGACCTTGACGCCAAGCACAAGATGGTCGAGTCGAACCTGCGCCTCGTCGTTTCGATCGCGAAGAACTACCGCAACCAGGGCCTGCCGTTCCTCGACCTGATCCAAGAGGGCACGCTTGGTCTCGTCCGCGCAGCCGAGAAATTCGATTACCGCAAGGGCTTCAAGTTTTCGACCTACGCAACTTGGTGGATCCGTCAGGCGATCGCTCGCGCGCTGGCCGACAAGGCGCGCACAATCCGCATTCCAGTTCACGTCGTTGAGAAGCTCAACAAGATCGGCCGCGCCGAGCGCAAGCTCGTCACCGAGCTGGGCCGCGAGCC
>CAJBXY010000277.1 GCA_903959665.1 uncultured Solirubrobacterales bacterium
CGGCTGAACGAGGCCGGTGGCGGCGTGGGCGTCGGTCACGCCGAGCGGCTTGATCGCCGGGTTGGTGGAGATCTTGTCGAGCAGTACCGGGCCAGGGTCGGTGATCAGCGAATCGCCGGTCAGGTAGAGGCCCATCGGCTTTGCCGCCGAGTAGACCGGCTTCGTCGGCGCGACCGGCGCCTTCGGACCGGTCGCTGTAATCGCCAGCTTGCCGACGAGCTTGTCATCGCCGCTGCGGCCTAGCGCTGCCTTCAGCAGCTTGCGCGGCTCGTCGATCTGGAAGATGCCGCTAACCCCGGCGAGGCCGGCGGTCAAAGTTCCCGCGATGTCGCGGCCGATTCCAGGCCCCTGTGCCAAGGCTTGCTTGTGCATCCCCTGCGCGTTCAGCAGCGCAGCGACAACGAGGCCGATGAATAGCGCCACGAGCACATGGCCAGCCGGCATCGTTCGCCGCCGCGGGTCTTGTTCTGGAAGGCCGTGTTCGTCCATTAGAACTGGAAGTAGATGAACGGGGCGACGCCCGCCGGGCCGAGGACATTGATCACCATCAGCACGAAGCCGGCTGCGGCGCCCTGCGCGTAGTAGGGGAAGCGACTAACGCGGGCTTGGAAATCGGCCCAGAAGTTGACCGGCAGGAACTGAATCCCGATCCCGGTCGCGACGGCGGCGAGAACGCCGAGCGAGATCGCCGGCGAACCCTGCCCCCAGCCGGTGAAGAGCCGCTCGATCACGCCGAGCGCCTGGCCGAAAGTTTCAGCGCGGAAGAAGATCCACGCGAAGCAGACGAAGTTGAAGGTGATCAGCCATGCCAGCCATTTGCGCATCGGCGGCTTTCCGGCCGCGGTGCGCCGCCCGCGCGCCAGCCGCTCGACGATCAGCGCGCTGCCGTGCAGCGCGCCCCAGAAGAGGAAGGTCCAGTTGGCACCGTGCCAGAGGCCGCCGATCACCATCGTCAGCATCAAGTTGCGCTCAGTTTCGAACCGACTGCCGCGGTTGCCGCCAAGCGGTATGTAGAGGTAATCGCGCAGCCAGCGCGAGAGCGTCATGTGCCAGCGGCGCCAGAAATCCTGAACCGAGGTGGCGCGGTATGGGCTATTGAAGTTGTCGGGGAAGCGGAAGCCGAGCAGCAGCGCAACGCCGATCGCGATCGTGCTGTAACCGGCGAAGTCGGCGAAGATCTGGACTGCATAGGCGTAGATCGCCAGCAGCACCTCGGGCGCGCTGTGCAGCTTCGGTGAGCCAAAGACCGGGTCAACGAGTTTGGCGCAGGTTGAGGCCAGCACGACCTTCAGAAAGAGGCCACCAAGGATCAGTGCGAAGCCGCGTGTGGCATCAACCTCGCGCGGGTCGGGCGGATTGTCGAACTGCGGGATCAGCTCGGCGGGGCGAACGATCGGCCCGGCGACGAGGTGCGGGAAGAAGGAGAGGAAGACGGCGAAGCGCGAGAGTGAAACCGGCTCGTATGTACCGCGCCAGGTGTCGATGATGTAGCTGAGCGCCATGAAGGTGTAGAACGAGATCCCAACCGGCAGCACGACGGCAACGAAGCCAGGATCGAGCTGAATTCCGAGCGTTCCGGCGGCGTCCTGGGCCGAGCCTGCGAAGAAGTTCCAATACTTGAACCATCCGAGGAAGGCGAGGTTGCCGGCGATCCCAACCCACAGAATGGCCTTGCGCGCCCGCGGCGCCTCGGCCTTGAAAATCCTCACCGCAATCAGCTGGTTGAAGAGCGTTGAACCGGCCAGCAGCAACACAAACCATGGGTCCCACCAGGCGTAAAACAGGTAGCTGGCGACCAGCATCATGATCCGCCAGTTGCGCGGGTTGTGCATCGTCAGCCAGTTCAAGGGCAGGACGATCAGGAAGAAGATGGCGAAGGTGACTGTGGGGAAGAGCACTGCGTTCCTAGCGCTTGGGCCTGCGGCCTCGGGCGC
The DNA here is from genome assembly GCA_903959665.1 of uncultured Solirubrobacterales bacterium. Classification (GTDB taxonomy): domain Bacteria; phylum Actinomycetota; class Thermoleophilia; order Solirubrobacterales; family Solirubrobacteraceae; genus F1-60-MAGs163. The sequence goes on from CAJBXY010000277.1 coordinate 1,935, forward strand.
GGTGTTTCCACATCCGAGCATTAGAAGCGTAAAGCGCGGATCGGCAGCGCTAGTCCCGCAGCGCGTAGAGTTGGTGGTGTGAGCGCAGCAGTCACAGAGAGCACCACCGAGGGCCACGAAACTCTGACGCTGAGTTCAGCGAACGGCGCGCTCGAGGCGGTCTACGCGCCGGGGGTTGGGATGGTCTGCTGCTCGCTGCGCCACCGCGGCGAGGAGCTGCTGGGCCAGCGCGGCGGCCTTGAGGCTTACGCGAAGAAGGGTTCGACCTTCGGCATTCCGCTGCTCTACCCGTGGGCCAACCGGCTGGCGGCGATGAGCTACTCATTTGAGGGCGCTGACGTGACGCTGAGCGCCGATGAGTCGCCGCTCCACTTCGACTCCGCTGGCCTGCCGATGCACGGCCTGCTAGGCGCCTCGCCCTACTGGGAGGTTGTTGAGGCCGGCGAGCTGGGCGGAGCCGCCGTCATTCAGGCGCGACTCGACTTCTCGGCCCACGACGAGCTGGCTCGCGCCTTTCCCTTCCGGCACATGCTGGAGCTCGAGGTGCGGCTCGACGACAGCTCGCTGACCGTCGCGACGACGGTGATCCCAACCGGGGACAGCAACGTGCCTATCGCGTTCGGCTTCCACCCCTATCTCGCGCTGCCGGGCGGCTCGCGCGACGGGGTCGAGATTGAGCTGCCGGTGACGCGCCACGCACTGCTGGCGCCGAGCGGGATTCCGAGCGGCGAGCACGAGCCGGCCAGCGGCGCCCGCGCTCCGCTCGGCGACCGTGCCTTCGACGATCTCTTCGACGAGCTCAGCCAACCACCGCTCTTCACGCTCAGCGGCCCCGGGCGCGAGATTGAGCTCGAGTTCGAAGGCGGTTACCACTTCACCCAGGTTTACGCACCGCCAGAGCAGC
>CAJBXY010000278.1 GCA_903959665.1 uncultured Solirubrobacterales bacterium
AGTTCGTCGAGCCACTCCACTTGACCGTCGCGGCTGGCAGGAATCTGCTCGTGCGCCACGCGCGTGAAACGGACGTTGATTACGCGGCCAACCAGCGCGCCGCCCCAGATGTCGGAGATTAGGCGCAGCCCATCGAAGCCCTGGTGGACCATCAACACAACGTCTGTCTGTGGTGCTTGGCCGAGTACCGCGAGCAGGCCGCCGACCTTTGGTGGCAGCAGGTATTCGATCGGCTCAAGCCGCGCTGCGCGCTCGGGGTCACGCTCGGCGATCTTCTCGAGTGCGCGCTGTCTCCTTTCGGCGGTGAATCGAGTCCCTTCCGGATAGAGCAGCAGCCCATCTTCGCTGCCCATTCCGCTGGCAAGCCGCCCAATGTTCTCCCGCTCAACCTCCTCGCCGGTGTCGCGACGGACGAAGTAGTTCGGCAGCCGCTGCCCGGCAACGTCGAGGCAAGGTTCAGAGAGCAATTCGCGCTTAATCACGTAGCGCAGGCGGACTCGCTCGCGCGCTGCGACCAGCGCTGACGGCAGGAAGTTGTCGACGATGCTGGCGTGGCGGATCAGCACGATCACCGGCCCTGGGCGCAGGTGCTCGGCTCCCTCGTCAACGATGCGCAGCCCGAACAGCAGCTTGACCGAGCCGAGCAACGACCGCACCCAAAGCTGCTGAAAGTGCCAGCTCGCGCCGACCATCATCGCTTCATTACGGCCGAAGCCGCACACTAGCCAGAGCGCGAACAGCGCGATCAGGGCGGCCGTGTCGGTCACGAGGTAGATCCACAGGAAGAGAACAAGCCGCAATGCCATAAACGGCTTGCGCTGAGTGATCGCGCGGAAGATGTCGACCAGCAGCGCGCCGATGAGCAGTAGCGGCAGCAGCGCCGTCACGACGATCAGGCCGAGGATGTACGGCGGGATCGTCTTCAGCCGCCGCGCAACCTTGCTGCCACGCGGCTCTCTGTCGGCGCTTTCCTTCACGCCGACAGACTATGCGCTACTCAGTCGCTGAAGTCCATCAGCTGATGGATGCCGCTTGGGCGGTTGGTGTAATCCATCGTGATCAGCGGCACTGGGCTGAACTTGATCTGCTCCGGAGCCTCCGCCTTGCGCCACGCGGCTGGGTCTGAGCCCTGCGCAGTGGCCAATGCTGCGGCCGCTTCGGAGATCGAATCCCAGATGTCGGCCGAGCACTTGTCGAGGCTGCCCTTGCCGCAGTACTTGATCTTGTAAGCGCCATTGACCTTCTCGCCCAGCAGGTTGCGCAGATCCTTCCACATGTACTGGTGCCAACCGCCGTACTGGCCGCCTGGAGGGGCATCAAATGCGTCGCTTCCACCGTTCCGCTGAGCCAGCTCCTCGCAGAGCTTCGTGCCCATCCGCCAGCAGAGGCCGTCACCGGCGATCGACTGCCAAGCCTGGTCGATAATCGCCGCTCCGGGAGCGTCGATCTTGCCGTCCTGGTTTGAGTCAACGCGGCTGGCGCCCTGCTCGTGCCAAGCCTGCAGCTGTGCAACCGCTGCGGCGGCCAGCGCGTTCGGAGCGGTGCCCTTGTCGAGCACCTTCTTCAGCGTCGGCCAAAGCAGCGCGATCCGAACATCCTCGGTTGCGCCAGCGTTTGCAGCCGAGAGCATCGTTGCCAGCGACTGCTTGCTCTGGCGCGCCAGCTCGTTGTTCAGCAGCTGCCCGCGCTGCAGCGAGTTCTCGCCCCAGCGCTCGTCGCCTGCGGGGAAGTTCTTCGCCGGCTTGCCATTCCAGTTAACGATGTAACCGCTCGCTGGGTTGATCACCTGTGGGTGCTTCGAGTGGCTGAGGTAGCCGGTCCACTCGTACTTGCCGCGGCCGTCAACTGGAAGATCCATGTTGACGCCCTTCGGACGCATCGGGAAGAGCCCCGAGGTGATGAAGGCGATCTCCTTGTCGCTCGAGTAGAACGAGTTGAAGGTCTGTGGCGTCTTCGCTGCCGCGGCGACGAAGCTCTTGGCGCTGTTGACGCGGCCAAATGTCATCTGCTGGTAGAAGAGCAGGTCGGTCGTCTCGCGGCCGTAGCTTGAGCGACGCTTCGCCAGCGCAACGAGCTTCGAGCTGCCGGGCGACTTGGCGTATCCATAGACCGAACCGTGGACGGTCTTGTAGAACACGACGTTGGTCGTCTTGCCACCCTTGCTGATTGTGCCGCCGTTGATCTTCTGCATCGGCTTGCACTTGCCCTTGAACTCGTACTTGTACTTGCTGCCGCCGCAGAGCGTTTCGGCGTAGGTGTCGACGATGTCGTTGCCGGCTGAGGTCAGCGACCAGGCGTACTTCGCAGCGCGGCCGATCAGCATGTAACCGGGGAACGGCGCTGAAGTGGCGCCACGAACGTTGATCGACGGGCCGTACAGCCCCATCTCCATCGTCAGGCCCGGGTAGTTGTAGCCGATCTGCGGCCCGCCGACCATCAGCGGCTTGCCGGTCGTCGTCTTGCTACCGGCGGCGAGCATGATGTTGCTGGCCTCTTGGCGGCCTGGCCCCGGAGGCTTAACAGCGGCCGCCGATGCGGTAGCGCCTGGGAGCGGCACGTAACTGTTCGTGAACGAGCCGTTCTTCAGTCGCACCAAACCCTTCGGGTTTGAGACGCTTACGTCGGTCTGATAGTCGAACTTGTTCGTCGTCGTAACCATCGTCTCCGGGTCGTAGCGGCCACGCATGTTGGTGTAGGCCTCGTTGCCGTTCGTCGTTCCCAGCGTCGTGCGGGCAGCGTCGAGGAAGAGCGCGTTGCTGATCTCTTCGCCGCCGCCTTCACCGAGGAACTGTGCCTTGATCCCGTTGGTGGCGAAGATGTCGGTGCGCGTGAATGGCTTGGCGCTCGGCTTGTTGGCTGCGTACCACTTGTTGATGCCGACGAGGTAGATGTCGATGTCGCGGAGTACCTGCTTGCCTTGCGCGCCGGCAGCGTTCAGAGCGTCGGTCTGCTG
>CAJBXY010000279.1 GCA_903959665.1 uncultured Solirubrobacterales bacterium
CCTACATGGCCTTCAAGGGGGTTCAGTACCTGCGGCCCCAACTACTCCTCAGCAGCCCGACGGCCGACGTTGACCAATCGTCCAGCGGCGGCTTCCTTGACCCGCTGCTGGGTACGATTTTGATCACGCTGATCGGGATCGTGATCGCTACACCGATCGCGATCGGTGCTGCGACGTGGATCGTCGAATACGGCCGCCCGACCTGGCTGGCGCGGCTGATCGACTCGGGGATCGAGATCATCGCCGGCACCCCCGACATCGTGATCGCGCTCTTCGGCCTCGTCCTCTTCCAGCAGAGCATCTTCGGTTGGATGTCGTTTACGGCCGCTGGCGGCGCTGTCTTTGGCCGCTCGTTCCTGACCGCCGGCGCGATGATGTCGCTGATCGCCCTGCCGATGGTCTTCGCTGCGACGCGCGAAGGCCTGCAGTCGATTCCGCTCCACATTCGCGAAGCCTCCTACGCGCTCGGTAAGACCAAAGCCGCAACGATTCGCCGCGTGCTTCTTCCGTCCGTGAAGGCCAACATTTCGACCGGCGCGGCGCTCGGGATGGGCCGCATCGCCGGTGACACGGCGATCATCGTCGTGCTGCTCGGCGCATCACTGACGCTTGACCCAGAGGGCAACGTCCCCGGGCTCGACGTGCTGAAGGGAACCGGCTCGACGCTCACCAGCTACGTCTACAACAATTCACCAGCAGGCGAAGGCAACGCGCCGCAGAAGGCCTATGCTGCCGCCTTCGTGCTGCTGCTAATTGTGCTGGCATTGAACTTCGCCGTTGACCTAATCGCCCGCAGCGGCGCGAAGAATGGACTAGAAACCTCGAGGCTGGGAGCACGCTGATGATCGACCCGCACGAAAATACTGCACGTCCCGCGCGGACCACAGAAGAGCCTGCCAATGGCACGATGCCTCCACCGATCCGCCGGATCACGCTCGACAGCCAGCCATCTGTCGCCCTGCCGCCATCACAGGACGCCGTTGCGATCGCCAACACCGGCGACCGTAGCCTTGCCGCAGCCGGGCGACCAACGCGCGGCGTCGCTGGCCCGGAGCGAATGACGATCTCCGATCTGAGTGTCTACTACGGCGATAACCACGCCGTTAAGCACGTCTCGCTCCCGATCCGCCAAGGCGAAGTGCTGGCGCTGATTGGGCCTTCCGGCTGCGGCAAGACGACGCTGCTGCGGACGCTCAACCGCCTGACTGAGCTGACCGGCACGGCTCGGCGTGAAGGTTTGATCACGCTCGACGGCACCGACATTGATTCGCTAGAAGTGACAGAGCACCGTCGCCGCGTTTCGATGGTCTTCCAGCAGCCGAACCCTTTCCCGATGTCGGTCTTCGACAACGTCGCCTACGCGCTGCGCGAGCAGGGAGCGAAGCGGCCGAAGAAGAAGGTTCTTGAGCCCTACGTCGTCGATGCGCTCCAGCGCGCCGGACTCTACGACGAAGTCGCCTCGAACCTCGACCATCCGGCTCTGCGCCTCTCCGGCGGCCAGCAGCAACGGCTCTGCATCGCGCGGGCGCTCGCTGCGCGGCCGGAAGTGCTGCTGATGGACGAGCCCTGCTCGGCGCTCGACCCGAAGTCGACGAACGTGATCGAGGAGCTGATCGTCGAGCTGCGCAAGGAGTTGGCGATCGTGATCGTCACGCACAACTTGCAGCAGGCCTACCGCGTTGGCGATCACGTCGCCTTCATGTATCTCGGTGACCTAGTTGAATACGGCCCGACCGACGATCTCTTCGACAATCCGAAGGCCGCGCGGACGCGCGACTACATCGGTGGCGCCTTCGGATGATCTTCCGCTTGGCGATCACAGCTGCAGCATTGCTGGCTGCGGTCGGCGGGCTCTCTGCTTGCGAGTCGACCCAAGAGACGAGCCAGCGACTATCGCTCAACGCGAAGAAGCTGCTCAACGTCGAGGGGCTCAA
>CAJBXY010000280.1 GCA_903959665.1 uncultured Solirubrobacterales bacterium
ATCACGGTGTCCGAGATTGCTTCGGTCCGTGCACAGCTTGGCGAGGCCGATGCAAGCTTCCGCGTGGTCAAGAACTCGCTGACGGAGCTGGCTGCAGACAAGGCTGGCGCAGAGCATCTGAAGACGCTGCTCGAAGGACCGACGGCGCTGACGTTCGTTCGCGGTGACGCGGCGGCGGCAGCAAAGGCGATCTCGACCTTCAACCGTGAGACCGACCTACTTCCGTTCAAGGGCGGGATCATGGACGGTGAGCCGCTTGAGGTTGATCAGATCAAGATCATTGCCCGACTGCCTGCCCGTGAGGTTCTTTACGGCCAGCTAGTTGGCATGGTTGCTGCACCTGTCGGCGGACTCGTCCGCGGGCTTGGTGGCCTGATCGGCGGACTCGCGACAGCGCTTGGGCAGATTCAGCTCCAGCGCGCCGATGAGCCACAGCCCGAAGCTGAGGCAGCGGCCGAGCCGGAAGCGGCTCCGGAAGCTGAAGCAGCGCCAGAGGCCGAAACCGAGGCAGCACCGGAGGCTGAAGCAGCTCCGGAGGCCGAGGGCGAAGCAGCACCCGAAACTGAAGCCGAAGCCGAAGAGGCTCCAACGGCCGAAGCAGAAGCAGAGGCCGAAGTAGAGCCTGAAGTAGAGGCCGAACCAGAGACCGAAGAAGCACCAGCAGAAGAAGCATCTTCCGACAACGAGGCGGACGCTTCGGCTTAGGCCGAGCTCGCCGAAGCGATCCCAGGAGGGAATAAGAACATGGCAACAACGACAGAAGCATGGATTGAAGAGCTGAAGGGCATTTCGGTGCTCGAGCTCAATGAGCGCGTAAAGGCGCTCGAAGAGGAGTTCGGCGTCTCGGCGACCGCAGTGGCAGCAGCCGCTCCGGCAGCCGGTGGCGGCGGCGACGCTGGCGGCGACGATGACGCCAGCTCAACGGTTGACGTGATTCTCACGGCTGCCGGCGACAAGAAGATCCAGGTAATCAAGGTTGTCCGCGCGGCAACCGGCCTCGGTCTGAAGGAAGCCAAGGCTGTTGTCGATGAGGCGCCAGGCCCGGTCAAGGAAGGCATTGAGCGCGAAGAGGCAGAGAAGCTCAAGGCTGAGATCGAGGAGGCAGGCGGAGCGGTTGAACTGAAGTAGTTCTTCTGCAGCGTTTTGAAGTGTCGAAGGGCGTCCTGCGGGGCGCCCTTCTGCGTTTCGACGCTGTCCGGCGTGCCTGTTGGACTGTGGCCTGTGACCCACCGTTTCAACTTAGTTAAGCGCGCCGAGGCAAGCCATTCATATGGCTTCGTGATGCTCTTCGTCGCCCTCACGATCATCTTGGCCGTTGCTATCCCCGAAGACAGCCCCTGGCGCGCCTCGATCGTCGTCTGCCAAGCCTGCGCGGCGATCATCGCCTGCTGGACCTCCGACGCGCCAAAACGGATCTTCAGGATCGTCAAGATCGCTGCGGTGCTCGCCATCCTTGGGGCGATCGGGATCGGCCTAACCGGCAGCGCCAATTCGATCTCCGGCCGATCGGTGAATGTGCTGGGCGTTCTCTTGGTCGGCTGGGTGATCATCAGGGGAATAACGCTCGACATCCGTGCCGAGGGAGTTCGAGGGAGGGCGGTCGCCGGCGCGCTTACTGTCTACCTGCTGTTCGGAACGCTCTGCGGCTTCGTCTATGGCCTCGAGGAGACGCTTAGCACCAAGCCCGTGCTGCACGCGAACAATTCGACCGTAAGCGACGACGGCGCAACCTCAGCGAACATGTATTTCTCGTTCGTAACGCTGACGACCGTCGGCTACGGCGACCTGACGCCGACCTCAGGAGCAGCTCGGGCAACGGCAATCTTCGAGGCTTTGGTTGGCCAGCTTTATCTAGTCGGCGTCGTTGCGACTCTCGGTGGGGCGCTCGGAAAGGGCCGGGGCGGCTTGATGAAAGAGTTGGGTTCCGAGCCCGCCGCAGCGGCTCCACCGAATTCCGACGCCTAATCGGTTAGACTTCCCAAATCGGTCAATAGTCGTAGCCGCCTAAGTGCGGACGCCGCGCCACATACGCGGTCGTCTAGGGCGGGGTCCGTGAGTGCCGATGCGCCCCGCAGGTGGGGTCTGCGTAGCCTTGTGCTATCTTCAGAAGTCGCGCGTGAAAGTCACGCGCGCGTCGCAGTACCTCGCAGTTGTCCCGTAAGCCTCTGACCTTCAGGAGTCGCCGCTTGTCCCGCGTAGACGCTCCACGCACGCGCCGTAGTTTTGCGCGCCTCGAAAGCACGATCGATGTACCCAACCTGATCGACATCCAGCGCCGCTCATTTGAGCGCCTTGTCGATCCCGAAAAGGGGGGGCTCCGCGAAACAATCGACGACGTCTCGCCGATTGAGGATTACACCGGAAACCTCGCGATTCAGTTCGGCGAATTGGCCTTTGAAGAGCCGGCCGCCTCGATCGAAGAGTGCCGCGAGAAGGACATCACGTATTCGCGCCCGCTCTCAGTCACCGTCGCGTTCATCAACCGCGAGACCGGAGAGATCCGTGAGCAGCAGGTTTTCATGGGTGACTTCCCATGGATGACCGACCGCGGCACATTCATCATCAACGGCACCGAGCGTGTCGTTGTGACGCAGCTCGTCCGCTCTCCGGGCGCCTATGTGATGGAGCCGAAGGACAAGGAGAAGCAGGTCTTCACCGCCAACTTGATGCCGGCCCGCGGTTCATGGCTGGAGCTTGAGATTGACAAGAAGGGCAAGGTCTTCGTCCGCATCGACCGTAAGCGCAAGCTGCCGGTCACGGTGCTGCTGCGCGCGCTCGGTTTCACCGACGACGAGCTGCTCGAGGTCTTTGAGGACTCGCGCTACATCCGCAACACGATTGCCGCCGACCCGCCGCACGCCGAGCCGCGCGCTGAGGACTTCTTCAAGCGCGTTGAGGCGCTCTCGAAGAAGCTGAAGGGTGCCACGCACAAGAACGATGCTGCGCTCGACAAAGAGGCCGTCGAGAAGCTGCTCGCTTGGATGACCGACGACAAGCGCAAGTGGAAGGAAGCTCAGGACGAAGAGGTAACTGAGCTTTCCCAGCTCTTGACCGACGAGGTTGAGCGCTTCGAGATGAACCGCAGCGCCGGGCTGATTGAGCTCTTCAAGAAGCAGCGCCCAGGCGAGCCGCCGAGCGTTGAGGCAGCCGAGTCGCTGCTGAACCAGATGTTCTTCGACCCCAAGCGTTACGACCTGACGCGCGTTGGCCGTTACAAGCTCAACGCCCGTCTCGGCACTGAGGTTGATCTCGACACTCGCACGCTCACGGTGGAAGACATCGTCGCGCTGATCAAGGAACTCGTTCTGCTGCCGAAGTTGATCGGCATCCCCGAGGACGACGAGGTCGAGATCAAGGATTTCGCCGCTGAGGCGCAGTCGCTGCCGCGCGAGCCGCTGGTCGATCACCTCGACGAATACGAGCACTTTGGTAACCGTCGCCTGCGCACCGTAGGCGAGCTGATTCAGGACGCATTCCGCGTTGGTCTTTACCGCATGGAGCGCGTCGTCCGCGAACGCCTGACGACAGAGGATGAGGACACGATCACGCCGCAGACGATCGTCAACATCCGCCCGGTCGTGGCAGCGCTGAAGGAGTTCTTCGGCTCCTCGCAGCTGAGTCAGTTCATGGACCAGACCAACTCGCTCTCCGGCCTTACGCACCGCCGCCGCCTGTCGGCGCTTGGTGCCGGCGGCCTCACGCGTGAGCGCGCACCGATCGAGGTTCGCGACGTGCACCCGACCCACTACGGCCGGATGTGCCCGATTGAAACTCCGGAAGGGCCGAACGTCGGCCTGATCGGCTCGCTCTCGAGCTACGCCAAGATCTCCGACTTCGGCTTCATCACGACTCCCTACCGCGTCGTCAAGGACGGCGTTGTAACCAGCGAGGTTGTCGATCTCGACGCCACGCAGGAAGAGGAGATGCTGGTAGCCCAGGCCAACCATCCGATCGACGAGAAGACAGGCAAGCTGCGCGGCCCGGAAGTAATCTGCCGCACGCACGCCGGTCAGTACGTGACCGTCGCACCGAAGGACGTTGACCTCGTCGACGTTTCACCGCAGCAGCTTTGGTCGGTTGCCACGGCGATGATCCCGTTCCTCGAGCACGACGATGCCAACCGCGCCCTGATGGGCTCGAACATGCAGCGCCAGGCAGTTCCGCTGCTGGTAGCCGACGCGCCGCTGGTCGGCACCGGCATGGAAGCTCGCGCTGCGCTCGACACCGGCGACGTTCTGCTTTCCGGCATCGATGGCACCGTCACCTTCGTTGACGCGCACAGGATTGTGATCGAAGGCAAGGAGCGCGAAGAGCACCTGCTGAACAAGTTCCAGCGCTCTAACCAAGGAACGCTGATTCACCAGCGTCCACGGGTGAAGAACGGCGAGAAGGTAAAGGCCGGCCAGGCATTGGCCGACGGCGCCTCAACCGATCACGGCGAGATGGCTCTCGGCAAGAACCTGATGGTCGCCTTCATGGCTTGGGAGGGCTACAACTTTGAGGACGCGATCATCCTCAGCAGCCGCCTTGTCAAGGACGACGAACTTACCTCGATTCACATCGAGGAATACGAGGTTGACGCCCGCTCAACGAAGCTCGGCGACGAGGAGATCACGCGTGACATTCCGAACCGTTCGGAAGAGTCGCTGCGCAACCTCGACGACCGAGGCATCGTCCGCGTTGGCGCCGAAGTTCTCTCCGGCGATCTACTGGTAGGAAAGGTCACGCCGAAGGGCGAGACCGAGCTGACGGCCGAAGAGAAGCTGATCCGCGCGATCTTCAAGGAGAAGGCGCGCGAGGTTCGTGACACGTCGCTGAAGGTTCCGCACGGTGAAGGCGGCGTCGTGATCGACGTTCAGACCTTCTCGCGCGAGGACGAAGATGAGCTTCAGGCTGGAGTCAACGACCTGATCCGCGTATTTGTCGCCAAGAAGCGCAAGATCTCCGAAGGCGACAAGCTCGCCGGCCGTCACGGCAACAAGGGTGTTATTTCAAAGATCGTCGATGAGCAGGACATGCCATTCCTTGAGGACGGCACACCTGTTGACGTGATTCTCAACCCGCTCGGCGTACCAAGCCGAATGAACGTCGGCCAGATCCTTGAAACGCACCTCGGTTGGGCTGCGGCGCAGGGCTGGTACGACGACGGCACGCAGGCCTTCAAAGAATCTCGTGACGATGACAATCGCGTCTACGTCTCAACGCCGGTCTTCGACGGCGCAACGGTTGAGGATGTCGACACCGCGCTCGTCAAGTGGCAGGACGAGCACAAGGGCCGGATCCAGATGGACGTCGACAAGTCGAAGCCTGCGGGAACGCAGGCTTCAGGCAAGTTCACGCTTTTCAATGGCCGCACCGGCGAGCCGTTCGAGCAGCAGGTGACCGTCGGCTACATGTACATCCTCAAGCTGCTGCACCTTGTTGACGACAAGATTCACGCGCGTTCAACAGGGCCGTACTCGCTTGTCACGCAGCAGCCGCTCGGTGGTAAGGCGCAGTTCGGTGGCCAGCGCTTCGGCGAGATGGAGGTTTGGGCGCTCGAAGCTTACGGCGCCGCCTACACGCTGCAGGAGATGCTGACCGTCAAATCCGATGACACCGTCGGGCGCGTCAAGGCCTACGAAGCGATCGTCAAGGGCGAAAACATCCCTGAGCCTTCAATCCCTGAGTCGTTCAAGGTGCTGCTGAAGGAGATGCAGTCACTCGGGCTCGACGTCAACGTCGTCTCCGATTCGGGCGAGCGGGCTGAGATCCCAAGCGAAGAGGACGACCTCTTGCGCGCAGCTGAAGAGCTAGGGATCGACCTTTCAGGCGCTCGCGCCGGCGAGGTTGTCGAGGGAGAAGAAGCCGAAGTTAGTGAAGAGGGCGGCGACGAAGAAGAAGCCGCTGAAGAGACCAAGGCAGAGGAATCAGCATGATCGACATCAATAACTTCGACGCGATTGAGATTGGGCTTGCTTCCTCGAAGCAGATCCGTGGCTGGAGCTCTGGCGAGGTAACGAAGCCTGAGACGATCAACTACCGCACTCTCAAGCCGGAAAAGGACGGCCTCTTCTGCGAGCGCATCTTCGGTCCTACGAAGGACTGGGAGTGCTACTGCGGCAAGTACAAGCGCGTCCGTTACAAGGGAATCGTCTGCGAGCGTTGCGGCGTTGAGGTCACGCGCTCAAAGGTTCGCCGCGAGCGGATGGGCCACATCGACCTCGCCTCGCCGGTCAGCCACATCTGGTTCTTCAAGGGCGTTCCCAGCCGCATCGGCTACCTGCTCGACATGGCTCCCAAAGAGCTCGAGAAGATTCTCTACTTCGCAGCCTCGGTCGTCACCTGGGTTGATCAAGAGGCCCGCTGGCGCGACCTTCCAGTGCTCGAACCTCAGATGCAGTCTGAGATCGACAACCTCGTCAGTGAGGAGAAAGAACACACGACGCATCTGCGCAAGATGCTCGCTGCGCGCACGACCTACCTTGAGGACGGCTCGCAGGCCGACTTTGGCGATGAGGATTTCGTTTGGGCCGATCGCCTCGACATCAACGTCAAGAAGCTCTCAGCCGATGAGCGCAAGAAGCAGATCACCGAGCTAACGAAGGCTCTGAACTCGGACATCGATGACACTGAGGCCTACTACGACGATCAGCGGATGCGCCTGCGCGAGGTTTGGAAGCTGTTCGCAAACAAGGTCGAGCCGTCGGACGATCCGCCGGCCGAAGGTGAAGAGTGGCCGCTTAGCTCCTACACCGACCGTCCTGAAGAGAAGGACGAGTTCCAGCCGAAGAAGCTGATCGCCGACGAAACCTTCTTCCGTGAACTGAAGGGTCGCTTCGGCTCCCCGTACGGCTTTGGCGAGTACTTCGGTGGCGGCATGGGCGCAGAGCACGTGCGTGAGCTGCTGCTCTCGAAGGAGGACTACAAGCGTGAAGGCCGCAAGCGCAAGGTTGATCCTGACCGTCTCGCCGGCACCGATCTGGCGCCGGCCGACATGCCCGGCATCGTGATGGAACATGAGCGCGTCGACCTTGAGGATGAGGTCAAGAACGGCAAGGGTCAAAAGCAGACCCGCGCAGTCAAGCGCCTCAAGGTTCTTTCAGCCTTCCTTGGCTCCGATAACAAGCCGGAGATGATGATCCTTGACGCCGTTCCGGTGATTCCGCCGGAGCTGCGCCCGATGGTTCAGCTCGACGGTGGCCGCTTCGCGACCTCCGACCTCAACGACCTCTACCGCCGCGTGATCAACCGCAACAACCGCCTCAAGCGTCTGCTTGACCTTGGTGCGCCGGAGATCATCGTCAACAACGAACGCCGGATGCTGCAAGAGGCCGTCGACGCACTCTTCGACAACGGCCGCCGCGGCCGCCCGGTCACGGGGCCGGGCAACCGCCCGCTGAAGTCGCTCTCCGACATGCTCAAGGGCAAGCAGGGCCGCTTCCGTCAGAACCTGCTCGGTAAGCGCGTCGACTACTCGGGTCGCTCGGTAATCGTTTCCGGCCCGTACCTGAAGCTCTACCAGTGTGGTCTGCCGAAGTTGATGGCGCTTGAACTCTTCAAGCCGTTCATCATGGCCAAGCTCGTCGAGCACGGCAGCGCGCAGAACATCAAGGCCGCGAAGAAGATGGTCGACACGATGGTGCCCGAGGTTTGGGACGTGCTCGAAGACGTGATCAGTGAGCACCCGGTGCTGCTGAACCGCGCCCCGACGCTCCACCGTCTTGGGATCCAGGCCTTCGAGCCGATCCTCGTCGAAGGCAAGGCGATTCAGGTTCACCCGCTCGTCTGTCACGCCTTCAACGCCGACTTCGACGGCGACCAGATGGCCGTTCACGTGCCGCTCAGCGCCGAGGCTCAGGCCGAGGCTCGGATCCTGATGCTCTCGTCGAACAACATCCTTTCGCC
>CAJBXY010000281.1 GCA_903959665.1 uncultured Solirubrobacterales bacterium
GACCAGCTTTCTGCGGCCAATTCTCTCCGGCACGATCCACGCTGTCGCTCGGCCGCGCCACAGAGGCCGCACGACGTGGGTTTGGGAGGTCGAGATCAGCGACGATCAGGATCGGCTTTGCGCGCTGGTGCGAATGACTATTGCCGTGCGCCCGCTCAGCGCGCCCAAGTAGCTATCCCTTGTAACGGTTCGTGATCGGCATCCGCCGATCACGCCCGAACGCCTTGCCGGTGACCTTAATTCCCGGCGGCTGTTGGCGGCGCTTGTATTCAGCGCGGTCGACGAGAGCGATTACCTGCGCGACTGTCTCAGCGTCAAAGCCTTCAGCGATTAGCTGCTCGGCTCCGAGGTCGCGCTCGACGTAGCCCTCGAGCAGTGGATCGAGCAGCTCATAGGGCGGCAGCGAGTCTTGATCTGCCTGATCGGCGCGCAGCTCGGCCGACGGGGCGCGGGTCAGGACCGATTCAGGGATTGGGCTGTCGCTGCGCCCGTTGCGAATCTCACAGAGCCGGTAAACAAGCGTCTTGGGCACGTCTTTGATCACGGCAAAGCCGCCGGCGCTGTCGCCGTAGAGGGTTGAGTAGCCGACCGCCATCTCCGACTTGTTGCCGGTCGTGAGAACGAGCCAGCCGAACTTATTCGAGAGCGCCATCAGCAGGTTTCCACGGATTCGCGCCTGAAGGTTCTCTTCCGTGAGGTCGGGGTCGCGACCGTCAAACGTTGGTGCCAGTAGCTGCTCGTAGCGATCCATCAGATCACCAATCGGCAGCTCAAGCAGCTCGACGCCGAGAGCCTGGGCGAGCTGTAGAGCGTCGCCGTATGTCCCCTCAGAGCTGAACTGTGACGGCATCGTCACGCAGGTCACGCGGGCCGCGCCCAACGCGTCGCAGGCTACGCAGGCAACGAGGGCCGAATCGACGCCACCAGATAGCCCAAGCACAGCACGGTCGAAGCCGTTCTTGTTGGCGTAGTCACGGGTGCCAAGGACCAAAGCGGCGTAGACCGCCTCGTCGTCGCCCTCGACGCGCGCCATCAAATGATCGAGGCTGGTGTCCTCGGATGGCTGAGCGGTCGTGAAGCTGCCAAGCAGCTCAACGTTGTTGGAGCTCGCATCGAACGACCCCTCGGCCAGCTCTAACTCGCAGGTCAAGAGCCACTCTTCAAACTGGGGCGCGCGCGCAATCGTTTGGCCTGCTGCGTCAATGACGAGCGAGTGGCCATCGAAAACGAGCTCGTCCTGGCCACCAACCTGAGCGCAGAAGGCGACGGCGACGTCGTTCTCAGTGGCCCTCTCAGCGAGCATCTGCTCGCGCGCAGTTCCCTTACCGGCCTGATAGGGCGAAGCTGAGAGGTTCACAATTAAGCTTGCCCCGGCGGCTGCCTCATCGCTCTCCGGAGGTCCGGCGCTCCAAATGTCTTCGCAGATGCTGAGCCCAATCAAGTGCCCGTTAATTTCGATCAACGCGCCTTTGGTGCCCGCAGCGAAGTACCGGTGCTCATCGAATACTCCGTAGTTGGGTAGGTGGTTCTTCGAGTAGCTGCCAGCAATCCGCCCGTCGGCCAGAATTGCGGCTGAGTTGTAGACCGCTCGATCTAAACGTGGGTAACCGACGATCGCGACGATTCCATCGGTGCTGCTGGCAATCCGTTCCAGGGCCTCTGCAGCGTCGCTGAGCACGTGCGCTTTGAGCAGCAGATCCTCGGGCGGATAGCCGAGCAGTGCCAGTTCGGGGAAGCAGACGAGCGCTGCCCCGGCGGCGCGAGCATCGGCGATCGAGTTAGTGATCAGAAGTTCGTTGCCGGCTATGTCGCCAACTACCGGATTGATCTGCGCTAGAGCGATTCGCACGTCAGCTACGCGACAGTCAGCGGCTCGCCGTCGGGCGTGTGTGCTGAGAAGAGCGTCTGATGCTCGGCGCTATCCCAGCGATGACGGTCGGTCTCGGCGGCACGTCCGAGGTCGAAGAGCGCGGCCTTGAAATCATCGACGACGTCGCCAAGGTCTGGAAGAGCGTCGTAGTCTGCAAGCAGTCCGAAGCTGAGGCGACCGCAGTAGCTCATCGCTGCGACACCGAGCGAAGTGTTCTTTGTCAGCGGAACCACCGGGTAGAGCGCGGTCAACCGATGCCCGAGCAGGTAGAGCGGCTGTTGGGGCCCAGGAACGTTGGTCACGACGAGGTTGAAAAGCCGCTGCCGGCTCTGCAGCCGCGCCGCTTGGCTGGCGATCGTTGGCGGCGCAAACCCGGCTAGTTCGGTCAGCGTGTCGGCGCCAACGGCCTGATCAGAGTGTTTGAGGTCGCCCATCTTCTTTGCGATCTTGCGGAAGGCGGCGGCAGGGTCCTGTTCGTAGACCGGCAGGGGGGCCCAGAGCGCTGACACCCGGTTGCCAAGCTGCCCGGCTTGATCTTCGCTGCGGACCGAGACCGGAACCATTGCCGTCAGCGTCAGCCCGTCGGTGTCGGCGCCGCGGCGTCGCAGCCAGCGCCCAAGCCCGAGCGAAACAGTTGTCAGCACGGCGTCGTTGATCGTTCCATCGAGGCCGTTCTTGATCTGCTTGAAGCTTGCCAGCGAACTATTCACCCAGCCGTAGCGGCGGTGTGGCCCGATCGGCTGGTTAAGCGCCGTCTGCGGCGCCGAACGGACGCCTGCCCAAGCCAGCGCGCCGGTCTGCTCGATCCGTCCACCGAGCTCGCTCAGCGCGCGCCGG
The DNA here is from genome assembly GCA_903959665.1 of uncultured Solirubrobacterales bacterium. Classification (GTDB taxonomy): domain Bacteria; phylum Actinomycetota; class Thermoleophilia; order Solirubrobacterales; family Solirubrobacteraceae; genus F1-60-MAGs163. The sequence continues at coordinate 2,708 of CAJBXY010000281.1, forward strand.
GGGGAACGCACCAGCGCCCTGGCGGCGCGGGAAACCTCGGCCGGGTCGGAGAGCCGCTCGCGCAGTGCGTCGCCGATCAGGTCTGCGGTCGACGGCAACGGCCGCGGAATCCATTCGGGCGGCTGTTCGATCAGCTCCTCGTCGGAGCTCAGCGAGAAGAGCACGGAGGTGATGTCGACTCCCGAGATCCCGTCGACCAGCGCGTGGTGAGTCTTGACGATGATCGCGAAGCGAGGCTCGCCGTCGTCGCCGGGCGCAAGCCCCTCAACTAGGTTCATCTCCCAGAGCGGCTTGTGGCGGTCAAGTTGCTCGGCGAAGAGCCTGCCGGCAAGAGCGGCTAGCTGCGCGTCCTCGCCAGGGCTTGGGAGCGCCGAGTGACGAAGGTGGTATCGGACGTTGAAGTGCGGGTCATCGACCCAGACCGGCCGGCCCTGCTCGAGCGGCACGAACGCCAGCCGCTGCCGGTAGCGGGGAACGCGGTCCAGCCGCGACTCTAGAAAGCGCAGGAACTCGTCATAGCTGGGGGCCTGCCCGGCAAAGACCATGATCGATGCGACGTGCATGTGAGCGCCGTCGCGTTCGAGGTGGAGAAAGGCCGAGTCGAGGCCAGAGAGTCGGTCTGGATTGCTCATTTGCCCAGTCTAATGGCCTCTGTGACCAACCTTACACAGGATTATGCGCAACCCTCCACAGACTGTGTATAGTTATCTCAGCTCATCCAACCAAGCGAGGCGACAATGGACATCAGCGACCCAGCCATCTACACGACAATCTACGAGCAACACAGGCGCGGAGTATTCGCTGCCGCCTACAGGATTCTCGGCAATGAAGCACAGGCCGACGACGTCGTTCAAGACGTCTTCATCAAGGTCTGGCGCAAGCCGGCTTCGTTCGACGCCAAGCGCGGCGAGCTAGGCAGCTACCTGCGTTTGATGGCGCGCAGCCGAGCGCTCGACCTCTGGCGCGAAGGCCAGGCTGCGGGCCGTGCGAGCGACCGCCTCAAGTCGGCCGTCGTCGTTGGCGCGGCGCAGGGCGGCGAGCGGCCAGATCAGGTCGTCGAGCGCGGCGAAGCGACCGACACCGTCGTCGACGCACTTCGAACGCTGCCGGGGAACCAGCGCGAGGCCGTTGTGCTCGCCTACTGGGGTGGACTGACGGCCGAAGAGGTGGCGCGCCGCGCCGCCGTGCCGCTTGGGACGGCTAAGAGCCGGATTCGCCTTGGGCTGGCGAAGCTGCGTGATGAATTCGGCGAGGGGTATCTCGCCGCGGCCTAGAACGACGAAAGCCCCGCCCGCACGACTGCGGACGGGGCTTATCGAAACCGACCGCCGTTCTAGGCGTTGGTAGTTGCGGCAGACGAGCCGCTCATCTTCTTAATTCCCGTCACGAGCAGCAGCCCGAAGCCAACCTTCGCTGTCAGGTCGATGATCGTGAATACGGCTACCTCGGTGTTGAGGCTGATCGCCCCGGTCCCTTCGGTGCCGAGAATCCAAAGAATCGGATAGATGAACCAAAGTACGGTCAGAATCGCGAGCAGCTTGTTGTAAAGCGCAGCGGTTTCAGCGCCTTGCTCGGCGGCTGTCGCGCGAACCGGGCCCCAGATCAGAGCGAGGACCGCGAGGAAGAAGCCGCAGGAGACGATGAACCAGACGTACTTGTGGGTCGAGTCGAGCGAGAGCGCACCGAAAAGACCGGTCAGGATCATCATCACGTCGGCGCCGATGATGCCGCCGATCAGGCCGAGCCGCTCACGCGTCTGCTCGCCACCGCCGGTAAGCGGCTTCAGTGCCACCGTAACTAGGCCTATCAGCAGCAACGGAGTCGTGAAAACCCAGTCGATGTAACGAGCGAAGTAGACGAGCTTGGCTGAGATGTCGGCTCCAACTCCGAGCGGCGTTAGCGCCAACGAAGCCTTGGAGACAATGATGTCGCCCTGGCCCTGAGCCATAAGCAGGTAGAGGCAGGCCGCAATCGCGCAAACGAAGAAACTCGTCACGCGGTGGTGACTCTCTTTCATCCCGTGCCCGACGACCTGAATTGCCAGCGCGCCTAGAGCCATGCCGGCAGTTCCGATCCAGAGCCAAGTTTCCTGGCTCGAAGTCATGATGGTTTCCATGTGTTCTGATTCCTCCTAATTGTTTGGCAACAGGCCAATCGAATTCACATCGATCTTCGCGGTCAATGGCAAGAAACCTACTAGAGCCGGCCGACTTAACACAACTCGGTTGCGCCGACTCGTCAGCGTTGCGCCGTAGCCTTCGCTAAATGACTGGGCTGGTCGCACACCTCGATCTTGACGCCTTCTTCGCCTCGGTCGAGCTAAGCCGCCGGCCGGAGCTAAAAGGGATGCCGGTAATCGTTGCCGGCAGCGGCCCGCGCGCAGTCGTGACAACCGCCTCCTATGAGGCGCGGCTCTTCGGGATTGGCTCAGCGATGCCCGCGGCGCGCGCGAAGCGACTATGCCCCGAGGCGGTCGTGATTGCGCCGAATTCGGCTGCCTACCGCGAAGTCTCGCGTGCCGTCATGGAGATCATCGCCGCGCACATCGACCGTTTTGAGCAGCTCGGCATAGACGAAGCGTTCCTCGATCTCGAAGGCCTCCACTCACCGAAGGCGGCGATGCGCAGGCTCGTCGCTGAAATTTACGAGCAGACATCGATGCGCGCCTCGATTGGGATTGGTCCGAACCGGCTTGTCGCGAAGGTTGCCTCCGACGCCGAGAAGCCGAACGGTTTCGTCGTCCTGACAGCGGAGCAGGCCCGCAAGCGCTTCGCCGACGCACCGGTGAGCCTCGTTCCGGGGATCGGCCCAAGGACAAACGAGCGGCTGGGGGAGATGGCGATCACGACGCTCGCACAGCTGCGCGCCGCCGATGAGCGTTCGCTGATAGAGCGGTTCGGGGCGCGCCAGGGCCCGGCATTGATCGCGCTGGCCTCATTCGATGGCTCGGCCGAGGTCGTCACCGACCGCGAGGCGGTCAGCGAATCACGCGAGACGACGTTTGACCAGGACATCAGCTCCGGCGACGAGCTCGAAGGCGAGCTAAAACGGCTCGCGGCCGAGCTGGCAGAGGCGCTTCAACGCAACAACCGCAGCGGCCGCACAATTCGGATCAAGGTTCGCCTCGACGATTGGACGACGGTGACGCGGGCGAAGACAATCTCGGCGCTGACGAATGACTACGCGACGATCATCGAAGTCGCGACCGCGCTGCTGCGGGAGTACGGCCCGCAGCGCCCGGTGCGCTTAGTTGGCGTAGGCGTAACCGGATTCACGCCAGCTCGCGAGCGTGACCAGCTCGAGCTGCCGTTGGAACTGCCCGCCGCTTAGAGCACCTTCGAGAGGAACGCCTGCGTGCGCTTGTGCTGTGGATTGTCGAAGACTGAGGCTGGATCTCCCGACTCAACGACGACGCCGTCGTCCATGAATACGACCGTGTCTCCGACCTCCTTGGCGAAGCCGGTCTCGTGCGTAACGACAACCATCGTCATCCCGTCAGCGGCCAGCGCGCGCATTACGTCGAGAACCTCGCCGACGAGCTCAGGGTCGAGCGCCGAGGTCGGCTCGTCAAAGAGCATCAACTTCGGCTTCATCGCCAGCGCGCGGGCGATCGCCACGCGCTGCTGCTGGCCACCCGAAAGCTGGGCTGGATAGGCGTCGAGGCGATCGCCAAGGCCGACCCGATCCATCAGCACTTTCGCCTCAGCTTTGGCGACGTCACGCTTCGTTCCGGCAACGCGGATCGGCGCCTCAATGATGTTCTGCTCAGCCGTCATGTGGCCAAAGAGGTTGAACCGCTGGAAGACCATCCCAATCTGCTCGCGTTCGCCGGCAACGTCGCTCTCGCGCATCTCGTGCAGCTTGTCGCCGCGCTGGGAATAGCCGACCAGATCACCGTCAACCCAGATTCGCCCGGAGTTGATCTTCTCGAGATGGTTGATGCAGCGCAGAAAGGTCGACTTGCCTGACCCAGATGGTCCAAGCAGACACATCACTTCGCCGGCGGCTACCTCTAGCGTTATCCCTTTTAGAACCTCGTTGCGCCCAAAACGCTTGTGGACCGCTTCAGCTTTGACCATCGGCTCGCTCATAGCCCGTGCCTTTGCTCAGGCACCGGCACCTCGGTGTGGCGCCAAGTGCTGAAGCTCTGCCAGATCCGCATCAGCAGCGTCGGCGGAATCGCCCGTGCGGTGCCGCGACCGTAGTGGCGCTCAATGAAGTACTGGCCAATCGACAGGATCGTCGTCAGAACGAGGTACCAGATGCTGGCCACGATCAGCAACGGGATCTGCTTGTAATTAGCGGCGTAGATCAGCTGGACGGCGTATAGAAGCTCGGTGTAGGCAAGGACACTGACGAGCGAGGTCGTCTTCAGCATCCCGATCGTCTCGTTGCCGGTTGGAGGGATGATCACGCGCATCGCTTGGGGCAGAATAATCCGTCGCATTGTCTGCATCCGGCGCATGCCCAGCGCCTTGGCGGCCTCCTCTTGACCTTCATCAACCGAGAGCAGGCCGGCGCGGACGATCTCAGACATGTAGGCACCCTCATTGAGGCCAAGACCCAGCAGCGCGGCGACGAACGGCGTGATCAGATTGTTGGCGTTGAACTCGACCAAGGCAGGCCCAAAGGGAATTCCCAGCGCGACAACGGGATAGAGCGCGGCAATGAAGTTCCAGAACAGAAGCTGGACGAGCACCGGAGTGCCGCGGAAGAGCCAAATGTAGAAGCCGCTCGCCGCGACGACGATCGGGTTGGGCGAGAGCCGCATCACGGCGAGGATCACACCGATCAGAATGCCGACGACCATCGCGATGATCGTCAGCTCAATCGTCTTCAAAAGCCCGTCGAGAACTACCGGTGAGAAGAGGTACTCACCAACGGTGCCCCAGCCGAAGCGCGGATTGGTCGCAACAGAGCGAACCAGCGCCGCGGCGACGATGATGATCAGCACGCCAGCGATCAGCCGTCCCGGCCTTCTGACCGGGACGGCTTTGATCTCCTCTGGCGCTACAGCTGCGGCCGCCGGCTCGGGCGGTTGCTCCGCGTCAGCCATCTTGGCTGGGCTCAGTCAATCGCCCCGTTGATCACCGGATCGGTGATCGCACCCTCTTCGAGGCCCCACTTCTTCAGGATCGCTGTGTACTGGCCGCCGGCGATCAGGTTCTTCATCGCCGCCAGAATAGGCTCGGCAAGGCCGCTGTTCTTGGGAATTGCTATTCCGTAAGGAGCGGTGCCGTATGGAGTACCGACCAACTCGAGCTGCCCGTTGCTCTGCGTCACCTGGTAAGCGGCGACCGGCGAATCGGCCATGCTGATCTGCGCGCGACCGCTGACAACGGCGCTGTTGGCGCCATTCTGATCAGGGAAGACACTCAGCGTCAGCTTCTTGTCGGCTGGGCACTTCGCCGCCTGAGCGGTCGCGTCGTCGGCCTGAACCGTGCCCTTTTCGACTGCGACAGTCAGCCCGCAAAGGTCGGCCAGTCCGTCAGGGGCAGGGCCGCCCTTCTTGCCGAAGAAGGAGGTGCCGGCTTCGAAGTATGTGACGAAATCGACCGTCGCTTCACGCTCTTTGGTGTCGGTAAACGATGACATTCCGATGTCGTACTTGCCGGAGGCGAGCCCCGGGATGATCGCGTCAAAGGTCGCGTTCTGAACGTCGGCCTTAAGGCCCATAACTTGGCCAAGCGCTGTCGCTAGGTCCACGTCGGCGCCAACGATGTCCTTGGTGCCGTCCTTGACGTACTCCATCGGTGCGTAGCTGGCGTCGGCAGCAACCGAAAGCGTGCCAGCCGAGCTGAACTTCGCAGGCACGGTCGCGGCGATCGCTGCGTCCTTGGTGGCCGTGATGCCGGTAGAGCTGGACGTGCTTGTCGAGCTGCTTGAGTCGTCGCTCCCGCAGGCCGAGACCGCAAGCGCCGCGGCGATCATGCCGGCGACCGCGAATGATGTCCGAGTCGTAATCGTTCCCATAAAGAATCTCCCCCAAAAACAGCTGTCGTTTGCGTTAGTGAGAAACCTACCAGCGATCGTTACTCGGTGCGAAAACGGCGGGCCGCTGCGATTAACGGACGCGAACTCGCGCAGCGGCGCTACTGGCGCTGCGGAACGGGTAGTCCGGGCGGTTGGAGGTGCGCACGCGGAAGCTAAAAGTGCCGCGCGAGGAACGCAGGAAACGATAAGCGGCGCTCCAGTAACCACCGGCGCTGACGGGGATGTCGGTGCGAACCGGCACCCAGCCGCGCGAGCGCGGGCCGCGGCCGTATAGCGCCAGATGGAGGCCGGCGCGCGGTATGTGACCACCGCGGAGGCGGCCCTTGATCGTCGTCCGGCTGCCGGCGCGAAGCGTTCGCGGGCTCGCCGTGATCGTCGTTGACGCCAGCCGCGTTGCGTAGACGACGTTTGAGATCGCTTCACTTCGCAGCTCGTCGCCCGGTACGACTACGCGAACCCTCAACGAGCTGTGAGCTGCAACCGTGGCGCTAGCGCGACCCTCAGCGTCGGTCTCCGCGCTGCCCGCGGGCTCCCAGATCGATGGCGTCATCCACGGCTGAGTCTCAATCCGAACCGAAAGTCCGCGCAGCGGATCGCCCGATCTGTCGACGACGAAGGCCGTGACGCGCCGCCGCGTAGCCGCCGACGCGCTCTTGCTAGTCGAGGCCGAGCCAATCTCCGCTTTGGCTTTGATCACGGAACGGGGAGGTGGGGTGATCGTGCCGATCGGCGTTCCGCTCTGCGCGCCGCCGAACCAGTCGGTCAAGGCTGCGCTGTTGCCGGCACAGTCGCCGACCAACGCGCGGGCGGTGTAAGCGGTGCGCGGCTCCCAGACGTCGGCCGGCACGAGCGCGCTGGCGCGTTGGATCTCTTCGCTCGTGGCTAGCGGCCGCCACGCGCCTGGCACGGTCGCGATCTCGATCGAGGCGCGCCCAAGACAACGCTCATCGATGAAGAATTCGAGCAGAGCCGGATGCTCCGGGCTGATTGGCCGCAGCCCGCCGCTGGGCAGCTTGGTGTCCTGCGTGTAGCTGAACGATTGCGGCGCGCTCTGATTTCCAGCCACGTCTGCGGCGTAGGTCTGGACGAGATGTTGACCCTCGCCTGGGCTTAGCTGCGCGAACGGCCCGCCGCTGAGCTGCTCGGCGCCGTGGTCTAGCTGGAGCGCGACGTAACCGCCGGAGCGAACGGGCGCGGGGGCGACGGCAGCCGTCATTCCCGACGTTGCGTCGCTGGCGCGCAGCGTGAAGCTCACCGGCGTGGTCACGAACGCATCGTGGGCGGGCGCGCCGCTGACGCTCAGATCGGGCGCGACAACATCTTTCTCGACAACGCCAGCGCTCACCAGTAGAGGATCGGTGACGATCCCTGCGCCGGTCTCGGCGGCGACCTCGAACTGATGGCGGCCATCGCCGAGCGCAGCGAGGTCGAACGATCCAACTTCGCTTTTGCCGTCGGCGGCGACGGTCGTCGGCGCGCCACCGTCGACGCTGACGCGGTAGGAGCTGTAACCGGAGGGAGGGGGAGACGGCAGTGAGGGAGGCTGGATCAGCAGCGGCGTGGAAACGTTCGAGCGGTTAACCCAGCGGCCCGGGTAGCCGACGACGGGCGTTCCAGCGGCGCTGTTGTCAAACAGCAGCTCCGGCGACCATGGCCCCCATTCGCCCTTGAATAGTTCATCGTTCACGCGGACGCGCATCTTGTAGGCACCGACAGTCGGCAGTCTGATCGTGTCGATTGCCGGGGCGCCGCTGCGGCTCTCACTGCTGCAGCTGCTTGGGGCGATCTTGCGATCGCTGGAGAGCGGGCAGAGCTCAACGTCGTGTGAGCTAAGCGGAGCGCCCGCCGCCTTCGCTGGGTTGCTGTAGCTGAGCGTGAAATCGTTGATCGTGCGCCAGGTCGAGGACGGCGAACCACTCAGCTGCGGCGCTCCCGGAGCACCAGGCGGCGTGTTGTCGACGAGGATCTGCCGTGACTGACTGCTCTGGTTACCACCGCTGTCGATGGCGTCGATGATCACACTGTGGGGGCCGTCGGAGAGGCGCGCAGTGTCGAAGCTGGCTGAGAACGACCGCGTCGCCGGGCAGGGGGTAGGGCGGGCGTAATCGCAGTCAGAGCGATCGCTTCGTCGCTCGCCGCCGACATCTGCCCCAAGCGAAGCGATACCGACGTTGTCGGATGCGGAGAACGAAAGCGATTGGCTGCCTGAAAGCCAAGCCGACGAGGTCCAAAGCGAGCCGGCCTGCTCTGAAAGCGCCGCCGTCGTTGGGTCGGAGATCCGAACGCGCGCCCCGAAAAGCTCTGCGCTGGCGCGTGAATAGCGCGCTGCGGCGACATTTGTTGCCGCCACTGAGCAGCCGTCGCCGTTGGCGCAGACAACGCCGAGACGAAGCCCGTTTCGGTTTGCTACTGGAATCGCAAAGTAGCTCCCGCGCGAGCCGCTCGAGAGCGCCGCTTGGCCGATACCACCCAATAGGTAGGCACCGCCGTCGTCGCCAACGCCGACTCCCCAACGGTCGGTCGCTCCGCCTCCGTAGCGATAGAGCCAGAGCGAAAGGTCGGCGCGATCAATCGTCGTTCCCGGCGGCGCGTCGAAGTTCCATGACGCCGCGCCGAAGGCGGGGACTAGGCCACCACCCGGCTTGGCGGCGGCGCGAGCGATCAAACCGTCCGGCGCCGCGCCGCTGCAGCCGGCGTTATAGGAGGGCAGATCGGCGTGGGAGGAGGCCGACGTCCAACTGAAGTTCGCGCCGCGGGCGTCATCGGCGCAGGCGTTGACTGTGTAGCTGCCGGCGAGCGCAGGCGCCGCCTGTAACCCGACCAGCGAGCCGAGGCTGAGGGCCAGAACGAAGCCGCGGCAGCGCATCGGGCGACCATAATCGCGCAAATTGGGCGATGTCAAGGCTGAGTTTGAGCTCTTCACACCAGCGCGCCTGAAGGCGACCTGCGCTCGCGCAAGTTTAGATTGCTCTACCGTCCACATAGAAATGAGAAAGGCTCTCGCACTACTTCTGCCCGGCGCCGTCGCAGGCTGGCTCCTGCGCGGCCAGATCGCGGTAGCGGTGACCAAGAAGGCGCTGCCAAAGCGGATCTCCGCCGACCCCGTTGCGGCGCTCCCCGACGGCCTCCACATCGCGATCTGCGGCTCTGGATCGCCGATCCCAGACGAGCAGCGAGGGAACCCTTGTACCGCGGTAATTGTGGATCAGAAGATCTACATGATCGACGCCGGCGAGCAGGCCTCGGAAACCTTCAACCGGATGCAGCTGCGGCCAGACCAGATTCAGGCCGTACTGCTGACTCACTTCCACTCCGACCACATCGGCGGGCTCGGCAGCGTCACGCTGCAGCGCTGGGTGGCAAACGCCGCGACGACAAAACTGCGCGTACTCGGGCCGGTGGGAGTGGATCGCGTCGTCAATGGCTACAACGAGGCTTACGCGCTTGACAACTCCTACCGCACCGCCCATCACGGCGAGTCAATTGCGCCTTCGGCAACTGCAGGGATGGTCGCCGAGCCGTTTGAATTTGAGCCAGGCGAAACTTCGAAGGTGGTGCTGGAAGATGGGGGACTAGTGATCACAGCCTTTGAGGTTGACCACTCGCCGGCCACGCCGGCAGTTGGCTACCGCTTCGATTACAAGGGCCGGAGCATCGTCGTCAGCGGTGACACCGTTTACACGCAAAGCCTCGTCGACGCCGCGCAAGGCGCCGACTTGCTCGTCCACGACGCGCTCTCGGCCGATCTGCTCAAACTGGTCGAAAATGCGAGCCGTGAAGCCGGTTTCGAAAACCGCGCACAGATCCTTGTCGATGTCACCGATTATCACGCGACACCTGCGCAGGCTGCCGACGCCGCGCGCGACGCCGGTGTTGGCGCGCTGGCTATGACCCACGTAATTCCGCCGTTGCCAATCAAGGCGCTCGAAGGTCCGTACCTCGGTGACGCAAAAGAGCGCTTTACAGGCCCGTTATGGATCGCCAGCGACGGCGATCTTTACAGCCTTCCCGTCGGCGGCCGCACGGTCGAGCGCAGCTCGCTCTTCGCCAGCGGCCCGCTCTCGTAAACCCGGCAACGCTCTGCAAGCAGGGGAGTTTGGAGCCAGATCCCTTGACCCAGGCCGCTTTCGAGCTTCAATGCTCGATAATGTAGAGAATCACGAGTCCTCGCAGGAATGGCGCGAAGCACTCATGATGGGCCTCAGAAGAGGCTTGCCGGAGCTCACGGCACGCTCTGGTGCGCGGCAAAGACCACCACTGATCTCGCTCGCGTCATTTGACGGCTCCGATC
>CAJBXY010000282.1 GCA_903959665.1 uncultured Solirubrobacterales bacterium
AGATCAGAATCCAGATCCAGATGATGAAGAAGAAGATCTCGACGACGAGCACTAGCGCGTCCCCGGATCCGAATGAAGCGAGAGGCATCTATTAGTTCCTTAGCGTTTGATTGGTTTGCTTACCCGGTCAGTGAACCACACGGACGCCCCTAGAGCCTCTACCCTCCCCCACGTGGTCAAGAAGATCGAAAAGCTGCGCAGCGAAGCCGGAGAGAAGGTCGAACGGCTGCGCGACGAAACCGGCGAGAAGGTCGACCGCCTTAAGGCCGAAACCGGCGAGAAGGTTGAACGGCTCAAGGCCGAAGCCGGCGAAACGGCCACGCGGCTGCGCGAAGAGGCCTCGGCGCTGGCTGCGCGCGTTAAGCCGCGGTTCCGCGGCGTGATCCACTACTACTCGTTCTGGATCGCATTGGCGCTGGGAATCGTGCTCGTCGTACTAGCCAACGGCGAGCGCCAGACAATCGCGATGATCATCTACGCAGCCGGGATCTGCGGCCTCTTCGGCATCAGCGCGCTCTACCACCGCCACAACTGGAAGCTGGAGCGCTCGCGGGCTTGGATGCGGCGGCTCGACCATTCGATGATCTTCGTCTTCATTGCCGCCTCAATCACGCCGTTCGCACTGCTGATCCTGCAGGGAACGCTGGCCGTGACGATCCTCGCGATCGCTTGGGGCGGCGCGGCGCTCGGCGTGCTGCTAACGCTGCTGTGGGTCAACGCGCCAAAGTGGCTCAGCGTCGCCGTCTACGTGGCGCTCGGCTGGGTCGGCATCCTCGCCGTGCCGCAGATCTTCGACGCGCTTGGCTGGGCCGCGCTAGCGGGCCTAGCGCTCGGCGGCATCCTCTACACCGCCGGCGGCATCATCTACGCGATCGGCCGCCCCGACCCGGCGCCGGAAACGTTCGGCTACCACGAGATCTTCCACTCGCTCGTCAGCGGCGCCGCCAGCGCGCACTACGCCGTGATCGTGCTGCTGGTACTGCCGTTCGCTGGTTGAGCGGCGGCGACTACTTGACGACGATGTTCTGCGTGTTGCCGGCGTGGAGCTTGCAGTAGATCATGTACTTGCCGGCCTTCGTGAACTTGTAGCTGTAGCTGCCACCGGGGCCGAGCGAGCGCGAGCTGAAGTACTTTGCTCCGCGCGGCCCGCGGATGAAGGTGACGGTGTGAACATCGATCAGCGAACTGTCCCAGAGCCACTTGATTGTTCCGCCCTTGCGGACGGTGACGGTCGGCGCAGTGAAGCCGCTGTCATAGACGTTTGCGGCCGCCTTCAGCGGAGCCAGCTTTGCCTTCGCAGCCGCCCCCACCGTGCCGGCGGCGTGCCCGGCCCCGACCGGCGCCGCTACTGCGAGCGCGGCCAGGGCTACGAGCACTACCGGGGTGAGGCGTCTGCTGATCACTTCGGTGGCTGAACCGTCTTGTTCCATGTCCCGTAGTCGGTGCCCGGCGTCCGCGGGAACGGCTTCGTGCCGCGGAAGCTGGCCGAGGTTGGGTGCGGAAGCATCCCGCCTGGAGCTGAGGCGATGATCAGCGTCAGCGCCCAGCCGATCGCTTCGTCCTGAGCGGCACCGTTAAACGTGTTCGTCGGACCAGGCTGCCCTGCAGGGTTGCAGGCAGGGTAGGCAACGGTCGTGAACGCCGGCTGATCGACACCCGCCGTCAACGTGTTGTTCGAGAAGCAGTTGCCCGAGCCTGACCCGTCAAAGAACAGGTCGCGGCCG
>CAJBXY010000283.1 GCA_903959665.1 uncultured Solirubrobacterales bacterium
AGTATCGCGCACGACCTTGACGAATAGCGCGATGATCGCCATCAGCGCGAAACAGGCCATCGCGCCGCCGCCGCCGCCGAGCGTGTCGGAGAGCCAGTGAACTTGAAGGTAGACGCGCGTCACGCCAACGAGAACGGGAATCACGAAGGCGACGCCGACGATCCACCACTTCCCTTTCAGCGCTGGGATTAGGCGCACTGCGATGGCCGCCAGCACAACCCAAGCGACGGCGTAGGCGGTGTGGCCGGATGGGTATGAGGAACCGGCTGCCTCAACCAGCGCTCCCGGCGGGCGCTCGCGATCGAGTAGGTGCTTGCCGAGCTGGACCGAGCCGAATGTCATCACCATCCCGGCGCCGAGCACGAATGCCTCAAGCCAGTGGCGACGGATCAGCAGCGCGACCGTGACTATGGCGACGAGCGTGAACATCAGCAACGGCGCGCCGAGCGTCGTCAGAACTTCAGCGACAGTCACGGCAGCAGGGTTGTAAAGATCAACCGCCCAGCCTTGAACCTGTTCGTCGATCGCCCCGAAGCCGCGTTCAGCGATCACGATCCAGTAGCCAAAGTAGGCGAACGTGCCAACGGCAACGAAGGTCAGCAGCGTCGTCAGGTCAAGGCCGGTTGTGCCGGGCGTAATCCGCGCGATGAAGAAGCGCAGCGGCCCTTGCGCCCAGCGCACCAAAGGCTGGAGCAAGCGCAGCCCTGGGCGATCGAGTGCGGCGAGCATCTTCTGCTCAAGCGCGTGGCGGTTCTCTTCCTTACTCAGATGGCGCACAACCCAGACCAGCGCGACGATCACGCTGATCACGATTCCGAGCCCGAGAGCGCCCTCCTTGGCGACCTTCAGAACCGTGCCGAAGCTCTGCCAGAAGATGTAGCCGAGCATGATGAAGGTCGTCGCCCAAAGCCCGGCGCCAAGGATGTCGTAGGGCAGAAACTTGCGCATCGGCATTCCACTTGAGCCGGCAAGGAACGGTGCGACGGCGCGGACGATGCCGACGAAGCGGCCGATGAAGATCGCCTTTCCTCCGTGCTTGTCGAAGAACTTCTCAACCATCTCCAGCCGCTCGGCGTTCATGCCAAAGCGCGGGCCGTGCTTGACGATGAACTCGCGCCCCAGCCGCCGCCCAAGTTCGTAGCTGACGAGATCACCCATCGTGGCCGCAAACCATGCGACCCCGATCAGCGTGACGAGCGAGATCACGCCCTGGCCGGCGACGACGCCACCGACGACCATCGCCGTTTCGCCTGGGGCAACAAGCCCGACGAACGCCCCCGTCTCAAGGAAGGCAAGAACGCCGACCAGCAGGTAGGTCCAGCCGCCAAGCGTTGAGCCGACGGTGGTAAGCAGCTCTTCAAGGTTTGGCAACGCGACGAGGCCACTGGCGTAGACGCAGAGGCCGATGATCACGATGATGCCGCCGATGATCAGCGGCAGCTCGAGCTTCTTTCGCCGGTTGACCAGAAAGAAGGCCAGCGCGGCGGCGCCGACCAGCGGCAGGATCTTCACGCCGAAGCTCCTTCAGTGTTGGCGTCCGGCATCACTGTGGGATACCACGGCTCAACGGCGAACGGCGCCGGGGCGCGGCCAGAGAGCGCAAGCGCGGCGCCGCGGGCACCGTCGAGGTCGCCAAAGAGGCCGATCACAGTTGGGCCTGAACCGCAGACAAGCGCCTGCTCAGCTCCCGCGCTGCGAACCTCGTCGAGCGTCCAGGCGAGCTCCGGCGCAAGCGACACTGCGGCCGGCTCAAGGTCGTTGATCAGCAGCTCGCGCGGCGCAAAGGCGGCGCCCGCGGCGAGCGCTCCAACCAATTCCGCTTGACGCGACTCAAGCTCGGCGATGCTGCGCGCCAGCCCCAGCCGGTCGGCCTCGTTGAAAACGTCGGCTGTCGAAAGGCCGTGATCAGATGGCACAACGAGCACGCCGAACGGCGCCGCCTCGGGCAACGCCCGCAGCTCCTCCCCCGCACCGCTGGCGAGGTAGCGCCGCGGCTGCAGCTGCCCTGGCACGTCGGCGCCAAGTTCGCGCGCGACCGCCATCAGAAGCTCTTCGTCTGCGATCCCCGAAACCCGCGAGAGCAGGCGCAGCGCTGCGCCCGCATCGGCGGATCCACCGGCCATCCCCGCGGCGACCGGAATCTTCTTCTCGATCTCAATCTGGACGGCAGCTCCGCGCCAGCCGCTCGCTTCGCGGAAACCGGCAACCGCCTTGTCGACAAGGTTCTCCCCCTCGACGCCGGGGCAGATCGTCCGGTCGCCGCTGCTGCCGAGCTCGGCCGGCAGAAGTTCGAGCGAATCGCATAGCGCGACCGGCTGCATAACCGTTACGAGCCGGTGGCGGCCGTCCTCACGCAAGGGGCCGAGCGTCAAGCCGAGGTTGATCTTTGCCGGAGCCAGCTCGCGCAGCGCGCTCATCGCGCAAGCTCCTCGAGCAGCGCGCGGAATTGATCTGGCGTGAGCCGCTCGGCACGGAGATCGAGCGGCAGCCCGAGCTGCGCGAGCGCGGCGCGAGCGCGCTCGCGAATCTCGCTGCCGCCGTAGCCGGCCGTCGCCAGTGAGCGTGGCAGCGCCTTGCGGCGGTGCGCGAAAGCGGCGCGGACGAGCTTGCGCAGGTCATCGGCTGGCGGCGGGCCGGTTCGATCGAGCGTGATCAACACCGAGTCAACGTTTGGAACCGGGTGGAAGACGTTGCGTGAAATCGCCCGCGCGACGCGCACCTCGCAGCTGAGCTGGGCGATCACCGAGGGCGCGCCGTAGGCCTTCTCGCCTGGGCTGGCAGCGAAACGTTCGCCGACCTCGCGCTGGACCATCGCGACCCAGCGCGTCACCTGCGGCAGCAGCTCGACCGTGCGCAGAATCACTGTCGCGGCAATTCCGTACGGAAGGTTGGCGACGACCTTCGTCGGTGGCGGATCAAGCTCGGTCAAATCAAGCACGATCGCGTCGCCGATGTGGAGCGTCGCGTTGGGGCTCGCGGCGAGCGCGTCCTCGAGCGCCGGCACCAGCGCCCGGTCAAGCTCGATCACGTGCAGATGGCCGCAGAGCGGCGCCAGATGCTCGCTGAGGACGCCGAGCCCGCCGCCGATCTCAAGCACAACGTCGTCCGGCTCGAGCTCAGCCAAGCGATCGATCACGCCGAGAATGTTGGAGTCGATTAGGAAATTCTGGCCAAGGTCGTGCTTGGGGCGAACGTCGAACTGGCGAATCCTGCGCAGGCTCGGCTGAAGCGGCAGCTCTTCCTCTCGCTCAGCGACGATCGCGATCACCAGCCCAACAGATCGGCCGCGTTGCGCTCGATCATCTGATCGAAGCTGGCGTAATCGACGCCTCGAAGCTCGGCCACAAACTCGGCCGTGTGAACCACGCGCGCCGGTGTGTTGCGCTCGCGGCGGCGGAGCTGCGGGGTTAGGTAGGGCGCGTCGGTCTCAACCAGCAGACGGTCATCCGGCACCAGCGCAGCAGCGGCGGCCAAGTCGGTCGCCTTTGGGTAGGTGACATTGCCGGCAAATGAGATCCACCAACCCTCGGCCAGGCACTCCTCCAGCCGCGTCGGCATCGTGAAGCAGTGCAGGATCACGCGGACGCCCTTGGCTCGCTCGCGCAGCATCTCGATCGAAAGATCATCGGCGTCACGGGTGTGGATGATCAGCGGCTTGTCAAGCTCGCCGGCAATCTCGATCTGCGCCTCGAAGGCGAGCCGCTGATCCTCAAGCGGCGCGCCTTCGCGGTACTGGTCGAAGCCGGTCTCGCCGACGGCATGGCAGAGCGGATCGGCGGCCAACGCGCGCAGCTCGGCGCGGTCGGCGCCGGAGAAACCGGTCGCATTGTTTGGGTGGTGGCCGACGGCAGCGAAGACCGAATCGAACTCGGCTGCGGCCGCTAGAGCGGAGCGCGAGCTTGAAGCGTCGGTGCCGACGGTGAGGATTTTCGTGACGCCGACTTCGAGCGCCTCGGCGACGAGCTCCGCGTTCGGCGGCTCGCAGAAATCGAGATGGGTGTGGCTGTCGATCATCGCTGCTACCTAACTTGCCTCGCCAGAATCCTTCGGGAACATTGGCTCAATCTTCTCAATCGCCGCCAGCGACCCGCTGCCAAAGCTTGCCGCGGCGTAGCTCTCGTCGCTCGCGCCGAGCGCGCCGAGCAGCTTGGCGGCACTGGCCGGAAGCCACGGCGCCAGCAGCACGGTCAGCGAGCGCAGCGCCTCGCAGAGCGTTGCCAGCACGACGTCGAGCTGTTCAGCGCTGGCGTCGTCCTTAGCGAGCGTCCACGGCGCGCACTCCTCGACGTAACGGTTGCAGCGTCGG
>CAJBXY010000284.1 GCA_903959665.1 uncultured Solirubrobacterales bacterium
AGGTAATTAAGCAGACGGCGCCTGCGACCAACGAGCATCAGCAGGCCACGGCGCGAAGCGTGATCCTTCTTGGCGCCACGCAGGTGCTCGGTCAGATCTTCAATCCGCTGGCTGAGCAGCGCGATCTGTACGCGCGTGTCGCCGGTGTTTGCTTCGCTGCCGCCGTAGGTGGCTGCGAGCTCACGGGTCTTCTCTGGGGTAAGCGTGCTCATCGAACGACGCAGGCTAGCAGCAAGCAGGCGCTAGAGGCCTACCAGCGCGCGCGTACTCTCAACGTCGGCGGCCATCTGCTGCTTCAGCGCGTCAACGCTCTCGAACTTCTCCTCGCCGCGCAAACGCTCGAGAAATTCAACCCTCAGTCGCTGACCGTAAAGCTCACCGTCGAAGTCCAGCAGGTAGGCCTCAATCAGTTCACCGAGCTCACTGTCGAACATCGGCCGCATGCCGACGTTGATCGCGGCGAGCTTCACCTCGCCGCCAGCGAGCTGAGCGCGGCCGGCGTAAACCCCATGCCCCGGCGTGCAGTAACCGACAGTGGGGTTCAGATTTGCGGTCGGGTAACCGAGCTCGCGGCCGCGACGTTCGCCGTGCTGCACCTCAGCGCTGAAGAGGTAGGGCGCGCCGAGCAGTCGGTTCGCCTCGCCCACCTCGCCGGCCTCCAGCAGCGCACGGATCCGGCTTGAGCTGACCGGCGCGCCATCGAGTTCGAATAGCGGCATCACTCTGGTCTCGAAGCGATCATCGGCGAGCAGATTCGCGACCCTCCCCTGAGCACGTTTGCCAAAGCCAAAGTTGTCGCCGATCTGAACGCGCGCCGCACAGAGCCCGGCAACCAGCACCTCATCGATGAACTCTTCGGCGCTGTGCTCGGC
The DNA here is from genome assembly GCA_903959665.1 of uncultured Solirubrobacterales bacterium. Taxonomy (GTDB): domain Bacteria; phylum Actinomycetota; class Thermoleophilia; order Solirubrobacterales; family Solirubrobacteraceae; genus F1-60-MAGs163. Next base: position 873 of record CAJBXY010000284.1, read on the forward strand.
GAACTCCTGGTCGAAGCTAACGACGACCATCTCCTCGACGCCGAGCGACTCAACAAGCTCAGCTTTGCGATCCAGCGACGTCAGCAGCATCGGCGCGCGATCCGGCGCTGTAACCGACATCGGGTGCGGATCGAAGGTCAAGACCGTGTCAGCGCCGGCGATCACCTCGCGGTGGCCAAGGTGAACACCGTCGAAGGTGCCGACGGCGACGACGCGCTCGCGCGGCTCAAGTTCGCTAAAGGGCGTGACCTTCATGCTCGGAAGCCTACGACCGGTTTGATCATCCCGTCGTCACGCCGCTCAGCGAGCGCCACTACGCCGTCGTCGGCGGTCAGCAGCAACTCGGCCGGGGGCTCGTCCTCGGGCCCGCGCAGCGGCGCCGCGACAACAGGCCCCGGAGCTTCGATCGCAACACCGTGCGCGGCCTTCCTCGCGTCGTCTACGCCGAGCGCCAAGTAGTCGAAGAAACCGAGCGCCTGCGCAAGGTCAACGACGACGCCGGGGTCGGCGTCTTCGACGCAGAACGGGCCGATCCGCGTTCGCCGTAGCTGCTCGGTGTATGCGTCGCCGAGGTCGGAGATCAAGGAGCGCACGTAGGTCCCTGAGGAGCAGCGAATCCGGTATTCCGCTCTATCGCCCTCACGCATCAGCTGACTGAACTCGTAGATCTCCACATCGCGAGCAGGGAGCTCAAACTCTTCACCTGCGCGAGCCCGCTGATAGGCGCGTTTGCCGCCAACCTTGACCGCGCTGTAGATCGGCGGCCGCTGACTGATGCGGCCGAGCTTCGGCTCGAACTGCTCGGGCGGCAGCTTGTCGGTGACGGTAATTTCGCCTTCGGGATCTCCGGTACTTGAGCTTGCCCCGAGCCGAGCGCTGGCTACGTACTCCTTCGACATGCCCATGAAGAAGCGCTGGACGCGGCGAGCTCGGCCGAGCAGAACGATCAGCAGACCGGTGGCGAACGGGTCGAGCGTCCCCGCGTGGCCGGCCTTTGCGGCGCCCAGAGATCGGCGCACGTCGTTCGTAACCTTGTGCGAGCTGAGGCCGGCCGGCTTGTCGACGAGGACTATTCCGTCCACGACAGCCCTAGGACTGTTCGCGAATCTGCGTGCAGAGAAGCTCGATCAGGTCGTCGCGGCTGAGCTCGCTCTTGAAGCCCGCAGCAGCAGGGTGGCCGCCGCCGCCGCCAGCACGGGCGATCTTCGAAACGTCGACTTCACCGTCACTGGAGCGCATCGAGATGCGGTAGCTCTCGCCGGTTTCGTCGGTCGTTTCGCGAATCAGGGCGGCTACACGCGTGCCGTCGACCGCCCGCAGAAAATCGACTATTCCCTCGGTGTAGCTAGCGGGAGCGCCGCACTGCTCGAAATCACCATTGGTGAGCACGGAGAGCGTTAGCTGGCCATCAAGGTGGCGCTCGGCGACGCTGAGCGCGCGCGCGAAAAGGTGAAGCTTCGCTTCAGGCAGGTTCTCGTAGACGCGCCTGAAAATCAGGTTTCCGTCGATGCCGGAGGCCAGCAGCTCGGTCGCCATGGCGTGCGAGCGGGCGGTGGCATTTGGGTACATGAAGCGGCCGGTGTCGGTGATTAGGCCGAGGTAGAGCGCCTCGGCAATCTCGACCGTCAGCGGAACATTAAGCCCGCGGGCAAGATCCCAGACGATCTCGGCGGTCGACGAGGCCTCTTCGACTACGTGATCGACACTGCCAAAGCGAGTGTTGTCGTGATGATGGTCGATGTTGAGCAGCTGCTCCGGCGCTGCGGCCTGATCAACGAGCGGGCTGCGTTCGGTGTTGCCGCAGTCAAGGAAGACGACTACGCGCTCGTCGAGATCAGCGGGAATCTGGGAGACAACTTCGCTGATGTCGAGCCATTCGTATTCATAGGAGAGCGGGAGATCGTCGGCAGCGATGAAGCTGACGACATCCTTGCCAAGCGCGCGGAGAATTAGCGACATCGCCAGCAGCGAACCGAGCGCGTCGCCGTCGGGGTTTTCGTGCGTGACGAGCAGGAAGCGTCGACCGGCGCCGAGGGCGGCGATCGTCTGCTCGCGGCTTTCGGTGGCAGTCGGGTTCATCAGGAGTCGCCTTCACTGCGTAAATCTACTGATTCGAGGATCTCTTCGAGCCGCGCCGCCGTTGCCGGCGTCGTATCGATCACGAACTGAACCGTCGGCGTGCGCTTCATTCGAAGCTGGCGCGCCAACGCGCTTTGGATCACGCCATGGGCGGCGTTGAGCGCTTCGAGGCAATCCTCTGGGCCGGACGGTGCGTCAAAGACGCTTACGTGGATACGGGCGCTGCTCAGGTCGGGCGTCGTCTGCACGTCGGTGACGGTCACGAAACCGACGCGCGGATCTTTGATCTGTTTGGTGATCGTGTCGGCAGCAACCTCGCGGATTGCTTCGTCGACTCGTCTCATCCTCGAGGAGGCCATCGGAAGGGCAGCTGACCGACCCGAGGCAGGAGCCTCAGGCCAGCTGACGCTCCACCTTGCGCGTCGTGTAGGCCTCGAGCATGTCGCCCTCTTTGACGTCTTGGAAGTTCGCGAGCACGATGCCGCATTCAAACCCTTCGGCAACCTCTTTGGCGTCGTCGTTGAAACGCTTCAGCGAATCGATCGTCGTCTCGTAGACGACAGTTCCGTCGCGCACTACGCGCACGTGTGCGTTGCGAACGAGCTTGCCTGAGGTGACCTGGCAGCCGGCAATCGTCCCGACCTTCGAGGCCTTGAAGGTCTGGCGCACCTCGGCGCTGCCGAGAGCGTCTTCGACCTCCTCGGGCACGAGCATGCCTGTCATCGCGTCGCGCAGCTCCTCAAGCGCCTTGTAGATCACCGAGTAACTGCGAATCTCGACTCCTTCGCGATCGGCGGCGGCGCGAGCGTCGCCCACCGGACGAACGTTGAAGCCAAGGATGATTGCGTCAGATGCTGCGGCGAGCATCACGTCGGATTCGTTGATCCCGCCAACGCCACGGTGGATGATGTTGACCGAAATCTCGTCTTGCGGCAGCTTCGCAATCTCGTCCTCGAACGCCTCAAGCGAACCTGACACGTCGGCTTTCAGCACAAGGTTGAGATCACCGAGAACTCCCTCTTGAATCCCACTGAAGAGGTCATCGAACGACACCTTGCGGCCGGAACGACGCGCCGCCGCCTCATTGCGCATCCGCGTCTGCCGTTCTTCAGCCTGTTGGCGGGCCACCTTCTCGTTCTTAGTGACGCGCAATAGCTCGCCGGCGTCAGGGACGCCATCGAATCCGAGCAACTCAACCGGGTCGCCAGGCAGCGCAGCGTCGCGCACCGCACCGGTGTGATCGTGCATCGCGCGGGCCTTGCCCCAGTGCGCTCCGGCGACAAAGGCGTCACCGACCTTCAGCGTTCCCCGTTGGATCAGAACCGTGACGACAGGGCCACGGCCTGGGTCAAGCTTCGACTCGACAACGATGCCGCTGGCCTCGGCGTCAGGGTTAGCTTTCAAGTCCTCCAGCTCCGAGACGACGAGCAGCGTTTCGAGCAGCTCGTCAAGGCCGACGCCCGACTTTGCTGAGACGTCCACGTATTCAGTCTCGCCGCCCCACTCCGCCGGCTGCAGCTTGCGCTCCGTCATCTCGGTTCGTACGCGCGTTGGGTCGGCGCCTTCCTTGTCAACCTTGTTGACGGCGACAACGATCGGAACGCCGGCGGCGCGGGCGTGATCGATCGCCTCATCGGTCTGGGGCTTTGGGCCGTCGTCTGCAGCGACCACAATCACCGCGATGTCGGTGACGTGAGCACCGCGGGCGCGCATCGCCGTGAAGGCTTCGTGGCCGGGCGTATCTAGGAATGTGATCAGGCGACCATCGTGGTGAACTTGGTAGGCGCCGATGTGTTGAGTAATTCCGCCGGCCTCACCGGCGACAACCTCTGTCTTGCGGATCGCGTCGAGCAGCGAGGTTTTGCCGTGGTCGACGTGGCCCATGATCGTCACAACCGGAGGCCTCTCGACGAGATCCGTCTCCTCGTCGGCGAAGACCATCTCCTCGGCCTCCTCGTCGGCGGTGGTGACGATCTCGACCTCTTTCCCGAGCGCTTCGGCGAGAATCACGATCGCCTCATCGGAGAGCGTTTGAGTAAGCGTCGCCATCTCGCCCATCATCATCAACTGCTTGATTAGGTCGGGGACCGGAACGCCAAGGTATTCGGAGACGTCTTTTACAGTCGCGCCACTATTCACGCGGACCGCGTCGGTCGCACTCTGCGCGCTGGTGTCGAGCGGCGCCAGCGGCGTGTCGTCGAACTTGCGGCGACCGCGGCGCCGTGGGCGCCGCTGCGGGAAGCCACCCGGAGGCGGGCCGCCACCCGGCCGACGGTTCGCTTGGGAGTCAATTACTACGCGGCGTTTGCCGCCTGCCTCGTCCGGCGCGGCCGGTTTACGCGGCGTCCGTTTTGGCTTGTCGGGCTGGGCAATAATCTTCGGACCGACGGTCGCGGCGGCGGCAATCTCGTCGATCGGCGCGGCGGGCGCTGCGTCGGCCGGTGGCTCCGGGGCCTTCTCGTCGGCCACCGGCGTCGTTGCCGCGACCGGCTCAGGCGGCTTCGGAGGCGGCTGCCCAGCAGCCTCCTTCGGCTTTGCCTTTGGCTTCGGCGGCGGCTGCGATTCACCCTTGGGCTTCGGCGCGCCCTTCGGCTTTGGCGCTGGTGGTAGCGCCGGCTCGCGCTTACCGCCGGCCGACGGAGGCTTGATCGGCGCGACTACGTCCGGCTCAAAAACGCGGTTGCCGCCGGTGTCGACGCCCTCGTCTGGATCGAAGCTGCGCTGCTCGGCCGCAGTCGGCTGCGCGGCGGCGGGCGCTTTTGCTGCCGACTTCGGAGCCGGCTTCTTACGCAGCGCTGCTGGTGTCCTTGGCTTCGTCGGTGCCTTCGCTTGGCGGTCGCTTGAGCTGTCCCCAGCCGACCCCAAAATGCGCAGGGCTTCGTCCTCATCGACGCTCGAAGCGGCGGCCGTCACCTCAAGTCCGGCAGCGCGGAGCGCCTCTAGCAGCTCACGGCTTGAGAGATTCTGCTCCTTCGCGATCTCATGGACGCGCTTATTGGCCACTGGCCTCTTCTTCCAGCTCGGCCTTGGCCGCTTCGTCTTCAACCTCTTCGGCCTCGGCGAGCTCCTCAGTCGCCTCGTCCTCAGCGGCCTCGTCCTCAGCTTCGATCTTCTCTTCCTCAGCCTCTTCAGCTACCTCCTCGGCCTCGCCGGCGGCGTCCTCAGCATCGAGGAGCGCATCGTCATCGCCGGCTTCTTCGCCGGCTTCTTCGCCGGCCTGCGCTTCGGCAGCGGCTGCTGCTTGGGCGGCGGCGGCCTCTGCGGCCTCAGCCTCTGCGGCGGCGGCGGCCGCGGCGATCGCCTGCGCTTCGGCAACGACAGCTTCAATCTCACCGACGCGATCGGCCAGCTCGGCGGCCGGAACCTCAGGATCTGCGAA
>CAJBXY010000285.1 GCA_903959665.1 uncultured Solirubrobacterales bacterium
CGAGCCAGCGCGGACTCTCCGGCGTCTTGCGGCGGACGAAGATGATTACCAGGGCGGGGATCGCCCCGAAGCCGAGCATCAGCCGCCAAGCAACATTGATCTGAGCGTCGGTCGCGCTGGCGCCGACCTTGCTGGCGACCGCCAACAGAATCACCAGCCCGACGATCGCCGCAAGCAGAATGCCCACGGCCTGCAGGCTGAAAGCGCCTACGAGCCAGCGACCGCGAGCCTTCTTCGGCAGGATCTCAGCGAGGTAGCTGGCGGCGATTGGATAGTCGAGGCCGATCGCGACGCCGACCATGAAACGGAAAAAGATCAGGAATCCAATCGACGGAGCGAAGGCGCAGGCGATCGAGAAGATCACGAAGAGCCAAAGGTCGAAGATGAAGATTCGCCGCCGGCCGATCTTGTCAGCGAGCGGGCCGAGCAGCCCGGCGCCAAAGATCGCGCCGACGATCGCCGCCGCTGAAACGAAGCCAAGCGTCGTGGCGCTTAGGTCGTACTGCTGCTTCAGCAGCGGATTGACAACGCCGATGATGAAGAAGTCAAAGCCGTCGAGCAGGATGCCGAGCGCCGCCAGCAGCCAGAAGCGCTTGTGGCGCTTCGACATCTTTGCGTCGTCGATCGCGTGGCCGAGTGAGACTGCTTCTGAACTCATGGATCTGAGGTTTATCAGCGACGGTGGGGGCGCTGTCGCCCGTTCACCAAGATTTCACCAGAAGGTGACCGGCGACTAACGGAAACGGCCCGGCTCCCAGAGCGGCTCGTCGCCGGCGTTTGCGCCGCGACTGAGAATGAACAGCAGATCGGAGCAGCGGTTGAGGTAACGGAGCAGCTCGGGGTTGAAGTCGTCAACGAGCAGCGTGCGACGCTCGGCGCGGCGGCAGACCGTGCGGCAAACGTGGAGCTGCGCGGCGGCCGCTGTGCCCCCGGGAAGAACAAACGACTTCAGCGGCTCGAGCGTGTCGTTGACTTCGTCGCATCGCTGCTCAACCCACGTGACTTGCTCAGGCAGCACGCGCAGCCGTTCCTTGGGGGCTTCGCCATCCTTCGCTGGCTGCTCAGGAACCGAGAGGTCGGCGCCGACGTCGAAGAGATCGTTTTGAATTTGCCTCAACCAAGCGACGTACTGCTCCGGCATGCCGGCGGTCGTCACGGCGACGCCGATCTGGGCGTTCAGTTCGTCAACCGTTCCATAGGCCTCGATCCGCGCGTCAACCTTCGGCACGCGGCTCATGTCGCCTAGGTGGGTCTCGCCATCGTCGCCGAGGCGGGTGTAGATCTTTGTCAAGTTGACGGTCACTGGCCATCGAGCCTAGCGAGCGTGTAGGCTCTCTGCCATAAGGGTCGGTGGTGAATGGGAAGTCCGGTGAGAATCCGGCGCGGACCCGCCACTGTGACCGGGCAAGAGTCGTCCACACGCGCAATAAGCGCAGCCACTGAGAAGCGACAGCTTCTTGGGAAGGCGTGGAAGTGATGAGGCCCGGGAGCCAGGAAACCTGCCTCCGGCCGAAAAGCACATAAACCCTCGTGGAAAGGGGTTGCTCAATGATTAAAGGTTCGTTCGTGCGAGCGCTCGTGCTCGCTTCTGTATTCGTAATTGCTCTCTCGGCTTCGGCCGTGGCAGCGACGAAGGTCAATGTTCGCGTCGAAGGGGCGAAGGCGACGCTCTTTGAAGGCGACGTCTCGGTCGGCCCCGGGAGGTTGACCTCAAACAGCGGCGAGGATCGCGGTTCGCACCTTTGCAACGTTGCCGGTAACGGTGGCAACGGAGCACCGGCGGCGACTCCGACCGGCGCCCTCCTAGCCGCTTCCGAGCTACCGCTCGGTGACAGGCTGGGGCCGCTTGCGCTCGAGTGGTACAGCTCGTTTAGCGACTTCCTCGTCGGCTCGATCGGCGGCGAAGCGCCAAGTGGCAACAACTACTGGGAGCTGTCGGTTAACTGGCAGGTTGCCGAGGTTGGCGGCTGCGGCGTCGCCCTGAAAAAGGGCGATCAAGTGCTCTGGGCTGTCTCCGATGGTGCCACGCCTGCGCTGCGGCTCAAAGCTCCGAAGGTTGCCCGCAAGGGTCGCCCCTTTAACGTCCGTGTGAGCGTTGGGGCAACCGGCAAAGCAGTTGCCGGCGCCCGTGTTGGCGGCGCAACGACCGGCGCCAACGGACTGGCGCGGTTGACGCTCAGAAGTGGCTCGAAACGAGCGCTTGGCGCCACAAAGCGCGGCGCGATCCGTTCGAACATCGAATCGGTAGTTCTTCGCTAGTTCAATGAAGCGCCTCCTTATCGCACTGCTGGCCGCGTCGCTGCTTGCGGCGCTGGCCAGCGGCTGCGGCGCCGGAGCCGGGCCCGGCGACGGCAGCGTTGGGCTGACGGTGAGCCGCGACTTTGGGCGGCTTGTGATGCTGCAGCGTTCGCTGACCGGGCTTCCAGAGTCGGAGACTGTGATGCGCCTGCTGAGCGCCAACGCGAAGACCGAAACCAGCTACGCCGGGGGCTTTGTTGACTCTGTTAATGGGATCAGCGGCGGTCAGTCCGATGGAAGATCGGTCGATTGGTTCTACTTCGTCAACGGCAGTGAAGCGCCGCTCGGCGCCGCCTCAACGAAGGTCCGTGACGGCGACAAGATTTGGTGGGATTGGCGCGACTGGGGCGAGGCTGAGCACGTACCGGCCGTCGTCGGCTCGTTCCCCGAGCCTTTCCTTCACGGCCCGGGGACGGAGAAGCGGCTACCGGTTCGGGTCGAGTGCGTTGAGATTGAGTCGGCCCCCTGCAAACAGGTTTCAAAGACGCTCGCCGCGCTCGGCGTGCCCGTGGCGACTGGGCTGTTCCGTGCCTCAGTCACCGAAGAGACGCTGCGCGTGATCGTCGGCCAGTGGGCGGCGCTGCGCGAGGATCAAGCGCTGCTGCAGATCGAGAGCGGGCCGGGCGCCAGCGGCGTCTATGCGCAACCGACTTCAAATGGGCGCCAGATCGATCTCCTGAACGCGCGCGGCAGAACGGTTCGCTCGCTCGGAGCCGGCGCCGGGCTGGTAGCGGCGAGCGCGATAGGAGCGCAGCCGCCGGTCTGGGCGATCACCGGAACCGACGGCGCCGGTGTTGCGGCAGCCGCAGCGGCCTTCAATGAAGAGCAGTTGCGCAACCACTACGCAGTCGCGCTGGAGCCAGGGTCGCAAACTGGGCTGAGCCTTCCGCTGGCGGGCGGCGCGAAGTGAGTTCGGTCGCTGAGAGCAAAGTTCTCCTGCGCGCGCGCTCATCGGTCTGTGCGCTCTACGGCTTTGCGCTCGTGGCGCTCGCGTTGGCGTTCACTCATCCGTTGATCCTGCTCGCGGTTGCCGCAGCGACCTTTGGCGCGGCGCGGCTGAGCGGCGTTCAGCACCAGCTTCGCGGCGCAGTCCGGTTTGCGATTCCGCTCGCCTTGATGCTCGCCGTGATCAACGGAATCTTGGTGCGCGACGGTGTGACGGTGCTCTGGCGCTTCGGTGAGCTGCCGCTCTTCGGCCAAGTTGACGTGACCGGCGAAGCATTCGTCTATGGCCTGCTGCTCGCTTTGCGCGTCGTCGTGATAATCGCCGCCAGCGCGCTGCTGGTGGCGATCGTCGACCCCGACGATGTGCTGCGGCGAATGCGCCGCTCAGCCTTTCGCTCGGCGCTGACAGCGGCGCTGGCGACGCGGATGATCGGCGTCCTCACTCGTGACGCGCGGCGGATGGATCAAGCGCGGCGCTGCCGGCCGGACGGCGGTGGCAACGGGCGCCGTGCGCAGCTGCTGATGGTTGGCTCCGTTGCCGCAGGCGCGCTCGACCGCGCCGTTGACGTGGCGGCAACATTGGAGCTGCGCGGCTACGCGACGCGCGTCGCGCCTCCACGTGGTGACAGCCTGCCCTACTCGCGCGCCGACCGCGCAGTATTGGCCTCGGCTTTAGGACTGATCGCGTTGCTGGGCGTCGGCGTTGGCTTTGGGTTGGCTCACTTTGAGCCCTATCCGCGGATCGCTGCCGTAACCGGATTGACGGAGCTGCTTTACGCGGCTTTGATCGTGCTGGCGGCGCTCGCCGCACCGCTGATCGGCGAGCGGGGCAGAAGGCGATGAGCGCGCTTAGCTTTGAACGCTTCTCGTACAGCTATCCGGGCAGTGATCGGCCAGCGCTGCGCGAGATTTCAGTGACCGTCGAAGCTGGCGAGTTCGTCGTCTGCGCAGGCCTATCGGCCTCCGGCAAGTCAACTCTGCTGCGCGCCGCCAGCGGCCTCGTGCCGCACTTCCACGGCGGCCAGGCGAGCGGTCGCGTGGTCGTTGGCGGGCTTGATACGCGCGAGTATGGTCCGGGCGATCTGGCTCAAGTTGCCGGGACGCTGCTGCAAGACCCGGAGACCCAGGTTGTGATGGGGACCGTTGGCGCCGAGCTCGCCTTCCCGCTCGAGAACCGTGGCCTCTCACGCGCAGCGGTCGCGCGCGGCGTTGAGGAGATTGCGCTGACGCTCTCGATCGCCGAACTGCTCGAGCGCCCGGTTGATCAGCTCTCCGGCGGCGAGCTGCAGCGCGTGGCGCTCGGCGCCGCGCTCGCAGCGCGACCCTCTCTCGTGCTGCTCGATGAGCCGACCTCGCAGCTCGACCCCGTATCCGGCGATGAGCTGATCTGGACTCTGCGGCGCCTCAACGAGGAGTGGGGGACGGCGGTGGTGCTAGCCGAGCACCGGCTCGAGCGTTGCCTCGCCCACGCCGACCGAGTGCTCGTCTTGAGCGACGGTGAATTGGTCTGCGACGCGCCGCCGCGCGAGATGCTCAGTTGGGCCGCCGAACATCAACCGGCGCTGCAGACACCGGCGGCGCGGCTCTTCGAGCGCGCCGGGCTGCGGCCGCCGCCGGCCGGCGTGAAGGAGGCCCGCGCGACGTTGCAATCGCACGGGCTGCTTGAGCCTGCCGCGTCACCCCAATGCGACGACTCCGCCGCTAGTCGCAGCCGGCCGCGCTGGCCACGCCGGGCGCAGTCGGCGCCGCCGCCGGCGCTGAGCTGCCGCGGGCTGAGCTTCGACCTTCCCAGCGGCGCTGCGGTTCTGAGCAACCTTGAGCTGTCGCTCCAGCCAGGCCAGCAGACTGCACTGATGGGCCGCAACGGCGCCGGCAAGTCAACGCTGCTGCGGATCCTTGCCGGGCTGCAAGAGCCAACAGAGGGCAAGGTCTCCAGCGAGGGTCGTGTTGCCTTGCTGCTGCAGAACCCCGGTGACTATCTGATCCACGAGCGCGTTGATGGAGAGGTGGGCGCCGAGGCGCTGGCTGAGTTCGGCCTCGACGACATAGCTGCCAGCCACCCGCGTGACATCTCCGGTGGGCAGCGCCAGCGGCTCGCTCTGGCAATCGTGCTGAGCGGCGATCGGCCGAGCGCAGTGCTGCTCGATGAACCGACGCGGGGAATGGATCGCGCCGCCAAAGGGGATCTGATCACGCGGCTGAACGCGCTCTCTGCGGCCGGAACCGCGGTGCTCGTGGCAACGCACGACACTGAGCTGGCTGCGGCGATGGCCGAGCGCGTTCTGCTGCTCTCCGGCGGGCGAATCGTCGCCGACGCGCCTACCGCCGAGGTCTTAAGCGGCGGCTGGCATTTCGCTACCGAAACAGCACGGGTGCTCGGTGGCCAAGGGCAGGCATGTACGCCTGAGCAGGGCGGCGCGCTGCTGCGGGCACGGATGACGATCGAGGCGGCGCCATGAACTGGGAGTTCGCAGCGCTGGCGATCCTCGCCGCCGCGTTGATCAGTGGCTTCCTCTGGTACGAGCGCACGCACCCGGGCTCACGGATGCTCGCTCTGGTCGCGACGCTCGCCGGCCTGGCTGCGATTGGCCGAATCGCTTTCGCGCCAATCCCGAACGTCAAACCGACGACCGACATCATCTTCATAGCCGGCTTCGCGCTCGGCGGCGCGCCGGGCTTCGTCGTTGGCGCGGTCGCGGCGCTGGCTTCCAACCTGCTCTTCGGCCAGGGGCCGTGGACGCCATGGCAGATGGTCGCTTGGGGGCTCTGCGGCGTCTTCGGTGCGATCATCGGGCGTGTCAGCGGCCAGCAGCTCGGCCGCATTCCGCTGGCGCTTCTCTGTGGCGTCGCCGGACTCGGCTTCGGGGCGATCATGGACGGCTCAATCTGGGTCACTTACGCCGGTGGGCAGGGGATCACGCAGTACCTCGCGATCTCAGCCACCTCTTTGCCGTTCAACATCGCCCACGCGCTCGGCAACATCGTCTTCGC
>CAJBXY010000286.1 GCA_903959665.1 uncultured Solirubrobacterales bacterium
CACGAACGGCGTTGCCATGAAGAACGCTCCGAGCAGAATGATCATCACGCCGGCGATCGTGTTCAGCGTCTGCTGGTGGTCGCGGAGCGTCGAGCCGATCCCCGTTGCCGTCATTCCCAGTGCCACGAACATCACCGTGAAAGAGAGGCAGAAGATCAGCGCCGGGAGCAGGATTCGGCTGAGCCGCTTCTCGCCTGCGCGAATCTCGGCGATGCTGGAGCCGGAGATCGCCGAGAGGTAGCCCGGCACCATCGGCAGTACGCAGGGCGAGACGAACGAGACGAAGCCGATTGCGAAGGCGGCGAGGATCGTCGTGTCGGCTGCTGCGAGCAGGAAGGTCATCAGCGGCCGAAGCGTTCGAGCTCTGCGTCGATCCGGCTCGCATCCTCATCGTCGAGCGGCGCTTCGTCGCGCTGGCCGCCGCGCCCGCTGCGCCGCCAACGGCGCAGCAGCACTATTCCCAGCAGCAGCAAACCGATCGCCACCGCCAGCGGCACGAGGTAGGCGCTAAGGCTGAAGCCGGAGGCCGGGGGAAGCGCGAGAATCGCCGGTCCGTAGCGATCACTCAGCGTCGCCTTGATCTGTTCCTTGCTTTCGCCGCGGGCGATCAGCTTGTTGATCTCGCGGCGCAGCTGGTCGGCGCGCGGCGCTTCGGCGATGTTCAGCGGAACGTTGCAGGTGTCGCACATCACTTCGTCTTCGATGTCGGGAAACGAGACCTGCGCTAAGGCCGGGGTGGCCGGGGTCAGCGCGCAGGCCACCAGCAGGCCGGCCAGCGAGGCTTTCAGGGTGCGGCGCATCAGCCTTGCTGCTCCGCGCGCTTGATCGCGCCATCGAGGAACTTTTGATCAAGCTGACCGCGACCGATCGCGACGATCCGGCCGTTGGCGTCAATCACGAAAGTTTCCGGAAGTTTTGTCGTGCCGAAGAGCGGTGCCAGTTTCAGCTCATCGTCGCGCACGGTTGGGTAGTTGATCCCGTAGCGGCGCTCAAAGGCGCGCGACTCGTCGGCGAAGTCCTTGTAGCTGACTCCCAACACCGTGCCGCGCGAACCGAGCTGCCTCTGAGCGTTGATCAGCACCGGCGCTTCAGCGCGGCACGGCTCGCACCAGGAGGCCCAAAAGTTGAGCACGACGATCTTGCCGCGCAGCTGCGCCAGCGAGAGTGAGCCTTTGCCGTCTAGCCGCGCTAGTTCGACGTTGGCTCCCGGCGCCGCTGGAAGTTGCCCGGCTTTGACCTTGCCGTCGAGCGAGTTGTCGGCGCCGGTGTTGGCGACGCCGTAGATCAGCAGCGCGATCAGGCCGCCGGTCAGCAGAACAACAATCGTTGGAATTAGGCGGAGACGCTTCACGCTTCAGAGAAGGCTAGAGGGCCGCCCACGCGGGCGCGGCGCTCGCGGGTATCCTTGCGCTGATGCGGCGGTAGCTCAGTTGGTAGAGCATCAGCTTCCCAAGCTGAGGGTCGCGAGTTCGAATCTCGTCCGCCGCTCTTGAGTTTCAACGCCGGCGCCGAGCGCTGACGCGACAGCTTGGCTTCGGTTGGCGCTGTTACAGGCAGGTGAGCGCTCTGTGGCCGATTTCACACTCCGGTTCGCCGAGCGATCCTGCGATACTGACGCTTGATGGATCCCGCCCGCAAACGCCGCATCCGCATGGTCGTAGCGCTGAGCTGCGCTCTGCTGCTCGTCGGCGCGCTCGCCTACACCAGCTTCTCGGCTGCCAGCACCGCGGTTGAGCCAAGCCAGCTTCTGGCTTCAACCAACCCCGGCGAGAGCTACCAGCTAACCGGCAAGGTCGTCGATGGTTCGGTAGTTCGCACGCGCGAGGCAATCCGTTTTCGCGTCCGCGACCGCACCAACAAGAAGTCGGTCGCCGTCAGCTACGTCGGCGCTGTCCCCGACCCGTTCCGCGAGGGGCGTGAGGTGATCATCACGGTGCGCTCCGCCGGCGCCGCCGCGCCGCCGCACTCCTTCATCGGCGAGAAGGACTCGCTAATCACGAAGTGCCCTTCGAAGTTCAAAGAGAGCGCGCCCAGCGCGCCCGCTTCCGGCGCAAAGAAGTCTTAAGGCCAGCGTGGCAACTGTCGGCCAGGCCTGCCTGATCTTCGCGCTCGGCTTCAGCGTCTACGGCGCGGCGGCGTCGCTGATTGGCGCGCGCACCGGGCGGGAAGCGCTCGTTCGTTCCGGCCGTCGCTCGCTCTACGCGCTCTTCGCGCTCGCCGTTATCGCCTTCTTGATCACCGAGTTCGCTTTCTTCACCTCCGACTTCCACTTCACCGTCGTCGCTACGCACTCCTCGACGACCACGCCTTGGTACTACCGCCTTGCGGCGATGTGGTCGTCGCAGCAAGGCTCGTTGATGCTCTGGCTGACGCTGCTGGCCGGCTGGTCGTCGCTCTGCGTCGTGATGTTGCGCGGACGCCTGCGCGACGTTGCGCCTTATGCGGTTGCGGTGCTGCTCGGCTTTGGCGCTTTCTTCACCGCCGTAATGCTCTTCAGCGCCTCGCCGTTTGAGACCGTTCCGGTTGCGCCGCCGGAAGGGGTTGGCCTCAACCCGCTGCTGCGCCACCCGAGCATGATGATCCACCCGATCATGCTCTATTCGGGCTACACGCTCTTTACGATTCCCTTCGCCTTCGCTGTTGGAGCGCTGATTGTTCGCCGTGTTGATGCAGAGTGGCTACGGGCGACGCGCGTTTACGCGCTGGCCGCCTGGCTGGCGCTCGGCGTCGGCATCATCCTCGGCGCTCGCTGGTCCTACGCCGAGCTCGGCTGGGGTGGCTATTGGGCCTGGGACCCGGTCGAGAACGCCGCGCTGCTGCCCTGGCTCACAGGCACCGCTTTTCTTCACTCGGTGAAGATTCAAGAGCGGCGCGGGATGATGAAGATCTGGAACGCCTCACTGGTGCTTGCCACCGGCACGCTGGCAATCCTCGGCACCTTTCTCGTTCGCTCTGGCGTGCTCGACTCAATTCACGCCTTTGTTCAGGAGGGAAGCGGGGTTGCGTGGTTCTTCACGGCGCTGATCGTCGTGATGATCGCCGGCTCGGTCTATCTCGTGATCACGCGCCGCGGCAACGCGCTCAAGAGCGAGTCGCGGCTCGATTCGCTGCTTTCGCGTGAGTCGGCCTTCCTCGGTAACAACCTTGTGTTGGTGGCGATCGCTTTCGTCGTCCTTTGGGGAACCTTCTTCCCGTTGATCTCAGAGGCGCTAACCGGCCAAAAAGAGGCCGTCGGGCCGCCATGGTTTGACCAATACACAGTGCCGCTGGTGCTAATTCTGGTTCTGCTCTCTGGAATCGGGCCGGTAATCGCGTGGCGGCGAACGAGCTGGTCGAGGCTCTGGCGCAGCATGCGCGCGCCGGCAATCTTGGCGCTATTGGTGGCGATCGGCTGCGTTATCTGGGATCCGGCAAATGGCGACGTCGCCGCGATGATCATGTTTGTCGTCGGCGCCTTCGCGATCGCCACCTCGCTGCAGGAGCTATGGCGCGGCACGCGCGC
>CAJBXY010000287.1 GCA_903959665.1 uncultured Solirubrobacterales bacterium
AAGAAGATTGAGTTGGCGCTGAGCGCGAGCAGAGTCGGAAGCAGCGCGCGTAGCCGGTCGCAGACGCGCACGGCGCGATCGGCGTCGCGAATTCCGACGTGAACATGGAGAGAGAAGGTGTTGTTGCGCCGCGCGACGTACTGCAGCCCGTCAACGACGCGTCGGTAGTGATCCGATTGAACGTTGAGCTGCTCGCGGTAGTCGGCCCAAGGGTGGGTGCCGGTCGAGCCAAGTTCGACCTGTTCGCCTGCTGCCAGCGCAAAGAGCCGCTGACGCATCCCGCGCTGGCGCGAAAGCGCGTCACCAACGTCGCTACCGGCGCCGGAACGGATCTCAATCTCCGAGAGGATCAGCTCCGACGAGATTGAGGCCGCTAGATCGGGGGCGCTCTCCCCCGCCTGCGCGCTGAGCTGCTCAAACAGTGGAACGAGATCGAGCGTCTCAGGGTCAAGAATCG
The DNA here is from genome assembly GCA_903959665.1 of uncultured Solirubrobacterales bacterium. Classification (GTDB taxonomy): domain Bacteria; phylum Actinomycetota; class Thermoleophilia; order Solirubrobacterales; family Solirubrobacteraceae; genus F1-60-MAGs163. The sequence continues at coordinate 458 of CAJBXY010000287.1, forward strand.
CGAACTCCTCCTCGATCCCAACCGTGCCGTCGGTCGCTTGCGCGAACGCTTCGCGGGCCTTCTCGAGATCGATCAGACTCATGAGAGGTAGAAGTAAAGCGCGTGCAGCAGGTCGACGGCCGGGTTCGAGGTGTGAACAGTTACCCCGGCCGGCACGTCGAGCAGTGATTCTGAGTAGTTGAAGATGATCTTCACGCCGGCAGCGACGAGTTTGTCTGCAAGCTCTTGGGCGGCCTCGCCGGGAACAGCCAGCACGGCGACAAGTACGTCCTCTTCGTCGATCACCCGGTCGGCATCCTCAATCGGACGAACCGACTGACCGCCGACCTTGACTCCGACCTTCTTAGGGTCGGCATCGAAAACGGCGACAACGTGAAAGCCGTGGTCGGCAAAAATGTCCGAGGAGCCGATCGCCTTACCGAGATGGCCGGCTCCGAACAAGGCGATGTTCTGCTGAGTCCCGGTCTGAAGGATCTCGCGAATCTCGTCGGCCAGCGCGTCAACGTTGTAACCGACGCCCCGCTTGCCAAACTTTCCAAAGCCTGAAAGGTCGCGACGAATCTGCGTGCTGTTGACTCGCGTGTATTCGGAGAGTTCCAGCGATGAAAGCGTCTCGCGGCCGGTCTTCTGTGCCTGCGTGAGTACCTGCAGATAGCGCGAGAGCCGCGCTGCCACGCCAAGCGAAAGGCGAGCCGGCCGGTCATCGGTGACGATTAGCTCTGCCGGGACGTCTGTGATCTCGCCGCTTGCCATTGCTTCGATGCTACCGCGCTGACGCTGCCGACAGGCGACTTTTTAGGTCGGGCAGGTCGATCTCGAAGTCGTAGAGCTCAGCGCCGTCCAAGCAGATCACTGGAATCCGCTCCAGGTAACGAGCGTGAAGTTGCTCGTCGGCCTCGATGTCGACCCGCTCAAGCTCAAACTGAAAGTCAGCTTGGAGCTGCTCGAGCAGCGCCGCGGCGACCTCACAGAGGTGGCATCGATCGCGCTGGTAAATCGTGATCCGCGGCTTCATCGCTGAGCGCCGCTTGGGTATGCGTCGAGCGTAAGCGCGGCCTGCTGCGAGCAGTCGGGAAGGAAGCGGGCGGCGCTGGCGATCATCGCCGCGTTGTCGGTGCAGAGCTCGCGCGCCGGAATGTGGCTGGTGACACCGAGCGCCTCCACGCGCGCGCGCAGGGAACCGTTGGCAGCAACTCCCCCTCCAATCGCCACGCGGTCGCCGCCGTCAGCTTCTAACGCGCGGCTGAGGCGCTCGACTAGCGCTTCGACGATTGCCTGCTGGTACGACGCGGCGAGATCGGCGCGTCTGCGTTCGGCATCCTTCTCGCCCAGGTCGCGGATCGCGTAAAGCAGCGCTGTCTTCACGCCGGCGAACGAGAAGTCGCAGCCTTTGACGTTGCGCGCGGTCGGGAAATCGAACGCATCGGCGTCGCCGGTAGCGGCGAGCGCCTCGAGCGCAGGGCCTCCCGGAAAAGGCAGGCCGAGCATCCGAGCGCCCTTGTCGAACGCTTCCCCTGCTGCATCGTCGAGCGTCTCCCCCAAGGTGATGAATGAGCTGTGATCCTCTACCCGCGCAAGCAAGGTGTGGCCGCCGCTGGCGATCAGGCAGATAAACGGCGGCTCGAATGGCTCCGGCGAGATGAAGTTGGCGGCGATGTGACCCTGCAGGTGATCGACGGCGACGAGCGGAAGCCCGCGCGCGGCCGCAATCGCTTTCGCCTGACCGACTCCAACAAGCAGAGCGCCGATTAGGCCCGGGCCCTGCGTTACAGCGATCCGCTCGATCTGGCCGAGGCCGAGCCCGGCGTCGCTGAGCGCGCTTTGGATTGCCGGCGTCAGCAGCTCAAGATGGTGGCGCGCGGCGATCTCTGGAACTACGCCGCCATACCTGTCGTGGATTCCTTGCGACGAAATCACGTTCGAAAGAACTGACCCGTCGCCAGCGAGCACTGCCGCGCAGCTGTCATCGCAGCTCGTCTCGATCGCGAGAATCGGCCCGCTCACGGCGCGACAACCGGCCTCGTGCCAGCCGCCGGAACATCATCGAGAGCACCGCGCAGCGTCGCCTCCGTGCGCCACATGATCACTGCGTCCTCACCGTTGTCCTGGTAGTAGCGCGGGCGCGTTCCCGCGGCGAGGAAACCGAAGCGTTCGTAGAGCGCGATCGCTGGAGCGTTGGTCGGCCGCACCTCAAGCGTGATCTGCGCCTGCGTGCCGACACGCCCGAGGATCTCGTTGATCATCGCCGAGGCGATCCCGCGGCGCTGGAGGTCAGGGTCG
>CAJBXY010000288.1 GCA_903959665.1 uncultured Solirubrobacterales bacterium
GAGAAGATTCACGCGATCGCGACGAAGGCTTACGGCGCCGATGACGTCGTCTACTACCTCGACGCGGAACGCAAGATCGAGCAGTTCACCGCTGCCGGCCTCGACAAGCTGCCGATGTGCATGGCCAAAACGCCGCTCTCGCTAACGCATGACCCAACGCAGCTCGGAGCGCCGACGGGATTCACGCTTCCGGTGCGCGACATGCGCGCCTACACCGGCGCCGGCTGGCTCGTTCCGCTCTGCGGCGACATCATGCAGATGCCGGGCCTCGGGAAGACGCCAGCGGCGTTCGACATCGATATCGATGCCGACGGCAACACCGTCGGGCTGTTCTAATCGGCGCTGCGCGGGGAGCAGCCACGTTTGCCGGTAATCTGGGGAGCGTGGTCCGAATTCCAGTGACGCTCCGCAACATCGACGCGATCGAACACTGCCGCTGATGGCCTCCAAGCAGTCAAAGCCGCAGGCGCGCATCTCGGTCGTCGACAGCGCCGAGATTTCGCTGCGCGCGTGGCTAGGGCCCGGAAACCATCGCCCAGGCGATCGGCTCCCCCCGGAGCAAGAGATCGCGGCGATGCTGGGCATCTCGCGCGGCACGCTGCGCCTTGCGCTCGAGCGGCTCGCCGCCAATGGGGAGATTGTCCGCCGCCAAGGCTCCGGCACTTATGTAGGCCGCGTTGCCGTGCCGTCGGCGTTCAGCGAAGGGCTTGAGGTGCTTGAATCGTACGCGTCGCTGGCTCGCCGCCAGGGGCACGTTGTTAAGGCGCGCGGCGTATCAATCGGCCAGAAGCGCGCCCCCGGCTACGTCGCTGAGGCGCTCAATCTGCGCAAGAACTCCGACGCCCTCTGCGTCGAGCGCACATTGCTCGTTGACAAGGCGCCAGCCGCTCACATGCGTGACTGGATCCACCCGTCGGTTCCACTTCCGCCGCTGGAAACGTTGCAGTCGGCCGTTGAGGGAGGCCAGATGATGCTCGACATCGTCACTAGTGCAGGCGTCCCGGTCGCATTCGCCCGAACCGCGATCCGGCCCCGGCTGCTTGAGCCCGGCGATGATGTTGGCGAGGCGCTCGGCGTCTCACGGACGACCGGCGCGCTCGAGATCACTGAAACGATCCACGTCAACGACGGTGACGCTGTTCAATACTCAATCGACGTCTTCCCCCCCGGCGCAATCGACCTCCACGTGCTGCGCGGCGTCGGCGACCGTGAGCTGCTGCCGGTCAACGGCCGCGGTCCAGCGTAGAGGCTGAGATGGCGACAGATCGATTGATCGTCTGTGATGTCGGCCCGCGGGACGGGCTACAGAACGCCGAGCCGACGCTTAGCCCTGAGACGCGCGGCGAGTACATCAACATGCTTGCCGCTACAGGCCTGCCTCGAATCGAAGCTGTCAGCTTCGTCAACCCAAAGCGCGTGCCGCAGATGGCCGGCGCCGAAGAGGTAATGGAGACGATCGACCGGCGCCCCGGCGTGGCCTACGCAGGGCTGGCGCTGAACGAGCGCGGCTACGACCGAGCGCTCGCATGCGGCGTTGACCTCGTTCAATACGTGGTCCCTTTGAGCGAAACATTCGCGCAGAAGAATCAAGGCACGACGGTCGAAGCTGCCCAGCAGGTTGGGATCGAGCTGGCGGCGCGAGCCAAGAGCGACGGAGTTGACTACGCGGTGACGCTTTCAGTCGCTTTTGGCTGCCCATACGACGGCAAGATCGAACCGGCCCGCGTTCTCGCCGCAGCCGAGCAACTCGCCGCCGGCGGCGTTGAGGAGATCATGCTCGCCGACACGATCGGCGTCGGCGTTCCAACGCAGGTTCGCGAGCTCGTCACCGAAACGCTTGGCCTCGGGCTTACGGTCGGCGTCCACTTCCACAACACGCGCAACACCGGCTACGCGAATGCGGTCGCCGCCGTCGAGTCTGGCGCAACAATCATCGACGCGTCGACCGGCGGCCTCGGCGGCTGCCCCTTCACGCCGAACGCAACGGGGAACATCGCTACTGAGGACCTCGTCTACCTGCTCGAGGGAATGGGCTGGTCAACAGGAGTCGATCTCGAAGAGCTCTTTGGCGTCTCCCGCTGGCTCTCCGAGCA